>JBCAWW010001122.1:0-2162 GCA_038534415.1 Bacteroidota bacterium
CTGCATCAAGTGGAAATACTTTATTAACGCTTTTGGTATAAATATTTCCCTTGTGAAATAAGAAAGCACTGGGGCATACCAAGCGATAGTTATGTAGCGTTTGTATGACTGGAAGCTCGGCATCCTTTGCAGCATGATAAATAGCATGAGAAGCCACATAAAAGGTATTGTGGACATGCATCACCGCTGGTTGGAAATCCTCTATTTCTGCTAATACTCGATCATAAGCTTCACGATTATATACCGACTGGAAAAGAGATTTGATTCCTTTGATGCCTCCTTTGATAACAGCATTATCAAACATCAGTACACGCACTTCGTTTCCACGCTCTTCTAGAAGGGCCTTCTCCGCTGCAACGACAGTGTCTTCTCCTCCTTTTTGCAGGTACTTATTATGTAATATGAGTATCTTCAACTTAACTGTTTTATAAAGGGTTCACCATGCTATCCATATCGTGATTAGCGATTGAGGATCTACCCTTTTTATGTAAATAAAATTCCTTAATAGCCCTGGCAATATCATTGGCCAAGTCCTCAGGCGTTTTATTTTTGGTATAGATGACTATATCTTTTTCAGGTATATGATTGACAAATGGCCCACCCAAATCAAGGACTAAGCAGGGGAGATCATTGGCTTGAGCCTCCAAAACCACAAATCCGCCGGAGTCCCTCAAAGAAGGAAATACAAATAGGTCGTGGCTGGCATAGTAATCGGGGAGCTCAGTACGCTTTTTCTTCCCTAGGATATTGACGGGTAGCTCATGTTCGCTTACATATTGTTGAAATGCTGATTTTTCGGGTCCATCTCCTACTACATTTAAGACGACAGGGATTTCAGACTTTAAGGTCTTGAGTGCATTGAGCACTAGGATAATTCCTTTCCATGCCATCAACTTACCCACAAATAATAGGGCAAGGGGAGCGTTCTGCGAAGCATCCATCCCACTCAACTGGCCTCCTTTAGTAAAGCTTTCATGACTCAGGCTGATCGCCTGTTTGACATCGCACTTAGGCTGAAAACGTTTTGGCAGGATAGAGGCAGTATCATAGGTTACTGGAATGATGGTTTCTGCTTTAGCGAGCGTGAGCCATACCAATGGGTTGAACATGGGTACATATTGGAAGGCCCGCCGGACGATCTCCTTTAATTTGTTTTTGGAGTCGAAGATGGGTAATAGCTTGAGGGGGAAATTTTCTCCCCCAGCAATTGGCCCATGGATATATCGTTTGGCAAAATACCAGATGGATGATGGATAACGATGGCTAACGATCGTAACTTTTTGGGCAACTGCAAACTCATTCTTATTAAATCTCTTTTTCAAGAAAAAGAACAAGAAGAACTCCCAGATATGCACATTTAAGATATCGCCGACTATAGTTCTTTCCAGATTGGAAATCCACTGAGGTAAATCAAAGTAGTGGAAATGGATATGATTAAGAGTGGGAAGTTTTTTCATTTCTTCCTCAATATTAAGCTTGCTAGGGCGCGCTTTTTTTACTCCATCTGCATCTACGTAGCGGTCTTCAGAACGAGTTACCACATGAACTTCTTCATATGTTTCGGAGAGATCCATAACCCAGTTCCAACCCACGCCTGGTTCGCTACCAACATTTGGCTCGCAAGCATAAGCTGAAATCAATATGTTCTTAGAAGATTTATCCATTGGGTAAGAATACTAGTTTTGACTCTTGACGAGGCGCTGATAGTTGTAAAGCGGGTTAAATAGCTTCAACAATTTTCGGTAGCCTAATAAGATGTCGTCAACCAAACTGTATTTTTTGACATTGGAATTGCTTACTGAAAAATTAAATCGACTATAGCGATTGAAGATGATGAGTCCTTCTTTTTGTCGAAGTTGTTTTGTGTCTGCAGTATCCAGTGACTTATTGGAATCATGCCATCTAAAGGAGGCGAAGAAGTCATTGACAAATTTGATCTTGAATCCTTTGTAAAAGATGTTTGCAAAGAAATCTTTGTCCATGCTGATGTGCATGTCTTTATCGATAAAGAGTCCTTGATCAATGATGACTCTTTTGAAAAAGAAACTGGTAGATGGGATGTAACAGTGAAAAAGAGAAAGCCATTTTACCGGTTTGTGGACAATTAGATTTTTGATAAACTTATTGTCTTTGTTGATAAAGCGGACATTTGAGTAGATCCC
>JBCAWW010001123.1:0-2159 GCA_038534415.1 Bacteroidota bacterium
CTTTGTAAGTGAGACGCACTTCAATCAGCGCTCTTACTCTTTGGCTGTCTGATCGCTGGCGCCGACATAGCGGAGATAGTCCAATTCGCGTCGCTCAGGTGTCCAGTTGCGAGCCATAGAGTAAGAGCGCTGATTGAAGTGCGTCTCACTTACAAAGGCAGGAATCACCGCCAATACCAAGAGCAATATCAACCAAGGATTGAAGATCACCAGACCTGCCGCCAAAAAGATGATGGTGATCAAATCTTGTACCTGCATCAATAATTGAGATAGCAAGACCGTACGGCTCGTCGTCTGTCTGCGGGCGCGTTCGAGTTTGTCATAAAAGGCAGCATCTTCAAATTGCGGCAAATCCATTTTGGCGGCATGGGCAATCAGTTTGACAGAGGTCTCATTGCTGACCAAGTCTCCCAATAAGGCATCCAGCAGCGAAATCCCGCGATTGATCACCGCCCCAAAAAGAGCGATTGCCAACTCCAAACCTACCAATAGCCAGATGTACTCACGATCTGCATCAGCCCCAGCAGCACTCAGGCGCACTACCTCATCGATGATCAGTTTGCCGATATATAGCGTAGTTACCGGAATCCCCGACTTGACCAATCGTAGCGCGATATTGCCCAGAGTCATACCGCGATGCGTTTCCCAAACTAGTTTGAGAAAGGGCGGCAAATGCTTGAGGGCACGCAAGCTATCACGCAGACTTAGCTCCCCCCCATAACGTTGACCGCGGGCAGAAGACTTAAATAATCGGGACCAAAGATTCATAGGCTATAATATAATATTTTCAAAAAGAGGGAGTTATGTAATTAACACAGATAAAACGCACCTAGACCAATATGAAATCGTTCTTTTTTGGAGGGCTCCTCGCCCTTCTAACGCTTTTTGCGGGGGTAAACGTGACACGTGCCTCCGACTCAACCCATATTATTTATCGTATTTACCTTGGCGTAGTCAGTGATCAAGCTGACTTGGCTCAATTTGACAAACTCAAGCCTTTGGGCTTTCTCACCTCCTACTCCAATGTGAGTCGAAGTGGCGATCGCATTGCCCCTGGTTTGAGGATTTACTTAGGTGAATACCTAGACAAAACTACTGCCGCCCATATGTTGTTACAAGTTTGGGGAGCGGGCTTTGAAAAAGCTTATATAGAACGTGATAATTTGACCCTAAGATATGGGGTGGGAAGCGAACTCATTTATACCATCCAATTAGGGGCCTTTCGTCAGTTGCCAATGCAGAAGTTTGCCCAACTCAGAGATGAGCTGCCCTATGGCGTATATGTACGCTATGAAGATGGTTTATTTAAGGTGTTTGCGGGTCTTTACGCCAGTTTTGAATTGGCCGAAGTCAAGCGTAAAACCATGCCTTGGCTGCGCAAACAAGGCTATACGACGGCCTATGTCCGACAATTTAGGGAGGCATATATTTGGGAGGATTAGCGATCATTGGGCCTTTTCCGCTTCGCGGAACGCTTATTTAGATCGAGCGCCGTCGAAATGCGTTCTGCGAAGCGGAAATCACAATCACCTTTATTATCTCAGTAAAGATTAGTCGACTTTATTAAACACAAAGCCATTCCAATTCATTTGCAGTGGCTGAGCGTTCTCCGCAGGAGTAAACCCAACTCTATCGCCCGCATCTAAATTGATAAAATCATCCACTGCGGTGGGACTCAGCACCAAATGCTCGCCATCATTGGGGTCGTCGATATGTAGCTGCCCCTCTTTGAGGGAGACATTGACAAAATAGTCGCCGGTACCAGGCACTTCCTCTATGTAAAGGTATCGACCAGTATAGCTGCGCAGAACGTTTTCCTCTACCCCTACAAGTTTGATAATGCGAGGATTGGCAATGTCCCAGTCATAATAATCAGAAACGCCACGGATGATCTCCCCCATGAGGTCCACCCCATTGTCGGCATTGGTCATCACGATTACGGCCGCACCTTGGTAGGCAAAAGCGACCATATTATTGGAAAAGCCTTCGTTTTTACCGCCATGTCTAAAGAGCAACGAGTCCCCTTCACCGCCAATTGCAGGGCCTAAGCCCCAATCATTTTCATGCTTGCTGAGCATCATCTCTAAGGTTTGCTTACTGAGGGGGCCTGTTTCAGTACCCGCTAAGATGTTTTGCACTTTGATGATATAGCGAGCCAA
>JBCAWW010001124.1:0-2159 GCA_038534415.1 Bacteroidota bacterium
ATCACGATAAAATTATCTTTGTCTGCTAATAGGGCTTGGAGTTTCACCGCAGAGCGGAAGGGTACCACATAGTCAGAGGTCCCTTGAAATACAAAAACTTCGTTTTTACTATCGGCAGACAAAGATAATTTTATCGTGATCGAAGGCGGAACTCACCACAACTTGAGTAAATATCCGCTCTATCATAAACGACTGGCAGAAATATTGCGCTGATCACAGGCACTGCTTAAATTACTCTTATGAACCATGAAGCACGCATCCAAGGCCTTACTCTCAAAGAATTGGTGGAGATAGTTGAGAGCGCATCAGACTATAAGCCAGAGATAGTAGCGTTCGCCGAGGCGGAACTAAAAAATAGAGAAATCGAGCCTAACACTCTGCAAGCTTTGACAACAGAAGTGAGGCAAGAGGCCGACCAGAAATTGGCTAGGCAAAAGGCTCGACGAATCGGTCAAGAAAAATGGAAAATGGATCTCCGGCGATTTGTTGAGAATAAAAATCCTGTGCTTTTGATCGCAGCCATATTTCTTGCGACCATCGTGGGCCTCAGTTTGCCTGAAGATATTAGCCTCTTGAAGTTTATGGGGGGAGAAGGTCGGACTTGGGATTTGCTTACAGTGGCTGCATTCTTGCCGACGATCATGCTCATAAGTGCTACGATCGGATTATTTTTGGAAAAGCGTTGGGCTTGGTTTGTGGCTGCCCTCGTACTCTCATATTATGTAGGGAAATTTGCGCTGGGAGTATTGGGGCTCAATATTGCTATGGGAAATAGCTTTTTGGATATCATCTTTTGGCATAATCAAGAGTATTTTAGCTTTGGTTTGTTTGGTCAGATGATGCTAAGTCTTGCCCCGCTGATCATTTTATGCCTGCCAAGAGTAATTAAGGATTTAGCTTTGCCAAATTGGAGTCTTGCGCTGCCAATTTTGGGCTTTGGCCTAGCCTTTTACCTCTTTGGATACCTAGTGGAGACCCCTGAGCCGATTAGACTTGATATACCCCTAGAGGAGAATAGGATCATATTAGATCCCCTAGAAGCGCCTAGTCAGCAAGCAACCGAGCCTAGTCCAAAGCAAGTTTTTGAAGTAGAAAAGTAAGATCCCTCAAACTAAGTCAATGGAAATCAAAACTGTCAACCTAAACGAAAAATTCGCTGCCTTCAATGAGCATTGGAGCCCCAAAATCGCTGGCGAGCTCAACGGCCAGATGGTCAAGCTCGCCAAATTGCAAGGGGAGTTTGTGATGCATAAGCACGAGGAAGAGGACGAAATGTTTTTTGTCGTAGAAGGTAAACTCTTTATGGAGTTAGAAGAGCAAACTTTAGAGATCAATCCAGGCGAGTTTGTGATTATTCCAAAGGGAGTCATGCATAAGCCCTATGCAGCCGAAGAAGTCAAAGTAATGCTGTTTGAGCCTGCTAGTACGCTCAATACGGGTACTGAGGTCAATGAGCGAACAGTGAGTGATTTGGAGAGAATTTAAATATGATTCGCTACGCGCATACCAATATCATCAGCTCGGATTGGCGCAAATTGGCTGACTTTTATATTCGCTGTTTCGCTTGTGAAATTGTACCGCCGATCCGAAATCAATCTGGAGAATGGCTTTCCCAAGGCACCGGTGTGGACAATGCCAGCCTAGAAGGAGCACATTTGCGCTTGCCCGGTTATGGAGAGGAGGGCCCGACCCTAGAAATCTATCAATATGGAGAGATCTTGCCCCAGGCTACCGTGGCCCCTAACCAAAGAGGCTTTGGACATATCGCATTTGAGGTGGATGATGTCGCCAAGCTACTGGATTTGGTCAAGCAAAATGGAGGGAGTGTGCAAGGCGAAATTACCCTCCGGAAAGTAGCGGGAGTTGGACAAATTACTTTTGTCTATGCCCGTGATCCAGAAGGCAATTTGCTCGAATTACAAAATTGGCAAAAGGATTAGACCGTCAATGATCTCCTGCAAGGCTTTGATGGCAGAGGGGCTTTTTCTATATTCATTAAAGGACTACTAATTAGCTAATCGCACATGCTCTGGCTTTATATACTTCTGTCGGTCATCGGCATCTACGTACTGCTATGCTTGACCTTCCTCTTTTTTCAAGACTACTTTTTCTTTCAGCCAGAGATTTTGCCTAGCCATTTTACCTATAAGTACCCCTTC
>JBCAWW010001125.1:0-2156 GCA_038534415.1 Bacteroidota bacterium
CTGATTGGTAAAAAAGTCTGATAGATAGGCTAAAATTGATATAAAGAAGCGGACTTCGGTCCGCTTTAGTTTTTTTAGCTAGGCGATTTTTCTATTTTCGGGGTCGAAAACAAAACCTCTCCTATGCTTCTAGCAGTAGATATCGGCAATACTGATATTGTCTTTGGCTTTTATGAACAAAAAAAAGGATGGGTGGCCGAAATGCGCCATCCTTCTGCCCAGTATACTACTGCAGGTAAAACCTTCAAAAATTGGTTGGTTGAGCATAGTATTAGCCCCCACCTAATCAAAAATGTGGTGCTTAGCAGCGTTGTCCCAGGAGTAACGCCTAGCTTGCTAGCCTCTCTTAAATCACTCACGGGCAATGAGCCCCTTATTCTTGGCATGGAACTGTATGAAAAGTTGCCTTTGGATATTGATAATCCAGAGGAAATAGGCTCTGATTTAGTGGCAAATGCCTACGCAGCCTATCAAATGTTTCAAAAGGCATGTATTATCGTCGACTTTGGTACGGCCTTGACCTTTACTGCTGTATCCTCAATGGGAGAAATCATGGGCGTAGCCATCGCTCCTGGTTTGAAAACAGCCATGAAATCCTTATTCGCCAATACGGCTCAATTGCCAATGGTGCCCCTCGATTTACCTGAATCAGTTATTGGTAAAAATACTGCTCATGCAGTTCAGGCAGGGATTTTGGGGGGATATGTGGGCTTAGTCAATGAGGTCCTCGATCGCATGACCGCAGAGATGGGAGGAGAAATAGCCTTGGTGGCAACCGGTGGATTATCTTCAATCTTGACTCCCGTACATGAGCGATTTGACCATATCGATCGCAAGCTTACTTTAGAAGGCTTACGCATGATCGCTGAGAAATACGCATAATAAAAATGGCCTATGACGCCTAATAGAATCTATGTTGCGGCTACCAGCCAACACGTTGGAAAAACGACTTCTACCCTTGGAATCGTCTCTGTTCTCAAAGAAAAAGGGTTGAATGTGGGGTATTGTAAGCCCGTAGGCCAGCAATTTATAGACGTAGGCCCTAGCCGTGCCGATAAAGATGCCTTGCTTTTTTCTGGAACCATGGGCTTTGAGTTAGTGCCTGAATTACATAGCCCAGTCATCCTGGGAGCGGGTGCTACTACTAACTACCTCGACAATCCTTCGCAGTTTAATTACGAAAACCGTATCCTCAAGGCTTCAAAGATCCTTCAGCAAAATCATGATATAGTGGTGTACGAAGGTACAGGCCATCCAGGGGTGGGAAGTGTGGTTGAATTGTCTAACGCCAAGGTTGCCGACCTGCTAGGAGCAGGGGTGATCATGGTAGTAGAAGCTGGAGTCGGTAATACCATAGACCGTCTGACTTTAAACCTATCCCTCTTCCGCGCACAGGGGATCAAAATTGTAGGCATCATCATCAATAAGGCGCTGCCGCAAAAAATTGATAAGGTCAAGCATTATGTTGGGAAATGGTTGGAGGGGCAAGGGATCCCCCTATTGGGTATTTTGCCTTATGAAGAAGAGTTAGTCTTACCCGTAATGGCTACTATCGCTTCGGCTGTAGGCGCTAAGGTATTGCACAACGAAGACCAGCTCGACAATCGGGTCAGTGATATTATTGCTGGTTCATTGATCGATTTGAGCAAGAGCACTGATTTTTGCAATCAACTTTTAGTGGTAAGCTACAAGCGCTTGGGAGAGGCTATTAAGAAGATCCAACAAGTTGAACGCTTAGTCAATCTTGAAAAGCAGCCTCTCTCAGGTATTATCGTAACGGGAGAAGGGGAGCTTACAGAGGAGCAGCTAGAATATATCAAAAACAATCGACTGCCGGTTTTGCGTGCCAAGATCGATACCTACGAGGCCGTAATCAAGATTAGCCGGATTGAAGTAAAGATCAATAATCGTACTCCTTGGAAGGTCAAAAAGGCAGTAGAACTCTTCCGAACACATATAAATTTCCCTTAATTCCGCATAGTTAGCTTTTTCGATGGGATTTTGTTTATTTCGCCCTGCTTGGGCATACATATGTATCTCAAGGCCTTAGCTAAAAACTGAATATGAAAGTCCTCGTAATAGGAGCTACCGGACGATTAGGCAGTCAATTAGTAGAAAATGCTTTAAAGGCGGTTACTTCATGACCCGCCTCTAAA
>JBCAWW010001126.1:0-2156 GCA_038534415.1 Bacteroidota bacterium
TCGCGAAATAGAGCCTTTTTACGGTTGGTTACCCCTTTATAGTCATGAAATGGATGAGAGATCACCGTTCCACGGCGTGGAACACAACCTCTTTGAATACGACCGATACATCCATAATATCCCTTGTCACCCACTCTGGGATGATATTGGCTCTGAAAGTTTATTGATCAAAATATTGTTTGTCAACTACCAGGACGGCTATGCCATTATCGAACTATTTGGAGAGTGGAATGATCTATTTTATAATGATTATAAATTACTAGCTGAAAATTGTCTTACCTATTTAGCTGACCAAGGAGTCAATCGGTTTATCCTCATCTGCGAGAATGTCTTTCATATCTACTTAGAAAATGATGACTACTACCAGGCCATGCAAGAGGAGCTTGAAGACGGTTGGATCTGCGCCATGCGTATGCGCGAGGAGGTAAGATTGGAGATGAAAGATTACGGAATACTCGATTATTTTTATTGGAGTCCGCCCTTAGATCAATTGGCTTGGCGAAAGCTAAAACCTGCGCAACTTTTTGAGCTTGTAAACAGTAGAATGGGCAAATTACTGGAATAAAAGCAGGATTTGCTATATTACACCCTCAGCAACCAAACCCAAACTTTATGACATCTCGCTTCCTTTTAAGCATCTTGATGACCGCATTCTTGTGGCAAGTGCCTTGCTTTGCTCAATATGACCCTGATACTAGCCTGAACTACGAAACCTTTTTGGGTCAGTGTATGGAATTTTCGGATGCCCCGAGAGAAGAGGTTTGGGTAGTCAACTTTTGGGCTACATGGAACAATGCCTCGCTGGACATGTTGCCTCAGCTCAAAACGGCAAAGCTTCGTTACGTCAATAAGCCAGTGCGCTTTATCAGCGTATCGGTAGACAAAAATCGTCGCGTTTGGGAAAGTCAATTAAACTACTATCAGCTCCCCTGGGAAAATATGTTTCTCCCCAGAGAAGCTGATTATACTTTTTTAAAACGCGCCTTCAAGCATAATTCTCTGCCTGCGACCTTCATTGTTAACCCACAGGGCAACATCAGACGGGTCCGCGATATGGATGAGTTTTATATGCTGATGGACAATCAGACCCGAGTCCTACCTAACGCACCTTATGGAGGATTTGCCTCCAATGTCGTGCCGCCGAGTACGAAGCCAGACGCTATTTTGACCCCCAGCAATCCCACTCCCAGCAATCCGAATCCTGCGGAGCCTACTCCTGATGCGGAAGGATTACTGACCCAAGATGGTTGGGTGGTACATAAAGTAGTCAAGGGTGAAACCCTCTATTCTCTCTATCGCAAATACGGCATCAAAGTCGATGTGATCAAGAGTCGCAATGGTATGAAATCCAATACGATCAAAGTAGGTCAGCTCGTCAAGATCCGTCCTCTATAGATCAAATATATTTAGTGATTTGAAAGGATTAGCCTCCACTGGGGTCTGATCCTTTTTTATTTGCACAGACTCAAGTTGTGCTTTAAAAGCGGCATTCATTAGCTGACTTTCCTTGAGAGATTCTTCCAGTTCTGATTGCTGCTTTTGCAAAGCTTCTAGTTTAGATTCTAGTCGATTTTCTTGCTCAGAAAATTGTTTTTTGAGCTCCTTGAGCTGGTTTTCCAGTTTCTCAACTACTGAGACATAGGTATTTTCCAAATCCACATTGGCTGCTTTTAGCTGTTCTATTTGGTTGTTTTTGCCGTGAAACTCCACTTCCAATGCAGGAATCATCGCCGCCAAGGCTTGTTCTGCCTGCTGGGTTAGTTCCATCGACTTTTGACTGATAATGTTGGCATCTTGAAGATGCATCAACTGCTGCTTGATTTTCAAAAACAAGGGATCGACTTCGAGTTCAGAAGGTTCGGGCATTTGGGAAAGACCATTGACGGCTTTGAGGCGAGTGTTTTCTTCACGTAGCTGGGAAAGTTCCTCTAGCAAATGCTGCATTTCTTCCTGTCTTGTCATAAAAATTAAGTTCTATTCGTATTGTGGTTAGGGGTAAAATGAGGCGAGAGAGAAAACAAGTTTTCTCTACATATCGCACGAAAAGAACGGAATGGGTTTGGAATAGCTGAAATTAGGTTCCAAAATAGATCCCAAGAGCGTCGTGTAGGGACAGAGTGTTCAAGGACGTGTGGGGGGGGGGGGGGGGGGGAGGG
>JBCAWW010001127.1:0-2155 GCA_038534415.1 Bacteroidota bacterium
TACATAGCTTCGGGCTTTTGCATGATCTACAAAAGAAGCTTTCACATTACCGCCGTGAAAACAATCAGCTGATCATTTCCGATACTTCTTATCTCATCAAGGAGATCATCCATTCTCAATATGATACCCCCTTTATTTATGAAAAGGTGGGCAATCGCTATAACTACTATCTGATCGATGAGTTTCAAGATACTTCCGACATGCAGTGGCACAATTTGTTTCCACTTGTGCTAGAAGCCTTGGCCCGTGGGGATGGAGGCATGATCGTAGGCGACGTCAAACAATCAATTTACCGCTGGCGGAGTGGGAATATGGAGCTCTTATTGAGAGAAGTGGAGCAAAATATCCAGCTTATGGGGCAGGAGGTAGAAGCTCAATCTCTGAGTCATAATTGGAGGACAGGAGCGGATATTGTGCACTTCAATAATGAGTTTTTTGCGCTCGCAGCCGAACGGATTGGGAATCTATTTAGCGAGGAGCATTCGGCTAGCATTCGCTTGGCCTATGAACAGGTGGCCCAAACACCCATGCGAGATTTTGCCGCCTATATCGAACTCAATCTGTTTGAAGGTCTTAGACCTAAAGGAGAAGATCCCAGTTGGATGGATATCAGTCTAGAACGTACCACTGATACGATTCGCCAACTCCAAGAGGAAGGCTTTAAAGGAGGCGAAATAACCCTACTGGTACGTCGCAATAAAGAAGGGGTGATGCTTGCCGAATATTTGCAAAAAGAAGGTATCCCGGTGATTTCTGCGGAGTCTCTTTTGGTGGATAATCATCCTCAAGTGATATTATTACTGTCGTTGCTTGAGTATTTGCACCAAGAGCAAGATGAGGTGGCAGCAGCCACTTTACGCTTTTATTTTGGTCAGCTTACCGGTGAGGATAGAGGTACTTTACACCAGACTTTTGCGGATAAGGCGGCCATGCCGAACGCTTTTGTCGAAGCCATGGCTAGCTTACGTCAGCTGCCAGTCTATCAATGTGTAGAGGAAATCCTTCGTTTATTTCCCGTGCTCAGCGAACCCAATGCTTATGTCCAAGGCTTTTTGGATGCGGTATTGCGCTATAGCGGTTCAAAGGATGCCAGCATATCTGGATTCTTAAGTTATTGGGATGAGGTGAGGCATAAAACCGCCATCGCTACTGCCCCAGATCCCGAAGCTGTACAAATCATGACGATTCACAAGTCTAAGGGCTTGGAGTTTCCCGTGGTGATTTTGCCTTTTGCTGATTGGGATTTAGGGCCTAATAATCGAGACTTTTTATGGCTAGAAAAGCCGCAAGAAACCCCTTACGACCAATTCTCTTTTTTGCCGATCCCGATCAGTAGTAAGATCGAGCAAACCTACTTTGGAGATACTTATGCAAACGAAAAACGGCTAAGTTATCTCGACAATCTCAATATGCTATATGTGGCTTTTACTCGGCCTGAATTGAGACTGTATATCTTTAGCCCAGACGATCACAAAAAAGATAAATATAGTGCCGTGAGGCATTTGCTGAGTGATTTGGCCCGCTTAGAAAGCTTGCAAGGAGCGTGGGACGCTGATCAAAAGCAGTTTCGGAGAGGGGAAATCGTTCCGCGCAGCGGTATCTCCCACAAACAAGACGACTCAACTGACGCAATCGAAAATCTAGAGCTCGTCTCAAATGTCAAGCCTCATGAAAACTGGAACTCGGCAATCAAGATTCGCTTTAGCTCCAACAGCTATTTGCCTACGGATATTCAAACACGCAACGAACGCATTTCTCTAGGCAATTTGCTGCATGATACCATGGATTTTGTCAAAGTTGCGGGAGACGTTCCGCGAGCGGTAAAAACCATGGTCAACCAAGGCAAATTGCTGGCCTCTGAAGGAGCTCGCTTGCAAAGTCAATTGGAGCGTATCATCAGTCTGCCTGCGGCTCAAGCTTGGTTTGATGGTAGTTGGGTCGTGCGGAATGAAGCCGAAATTATCGCCGCTGATGGTACAATTTTGCGACCTGATCGCGTGATGATCAAAGGTAGCAAGGCCGTAGTGGTTGATTATAAAGCGGGCAAAGCTTCAGATCGCTACCAATCCCAGTTACGAAAATACATGCGCGCACTGTAAGTTGCTGTTGATCATTAATTCTCCACAAAGATGGGGGACGACTTTTTGAAAAACAA
>JBCAWW010001128.1:0-2155 GCA_038534415.1 Bacteroidota bacterium
CGTATAGTCACCTCTTGGGGCGCTTTCCAAAAATTGTCAGCAGTGCGGACGGTATAGGCAGTTCCATTATCTTTGACCCCAGGAGAAACTTGATTGATCCAAAGGGTGTCATGGTCTGCCGAAACTCCCCATACGAAGTCGTGGCCATGAGTATTGATGGGCGTACGCATCCTTTTGGCGGTTTGCCATGCTCCTCCGGGTACACGCTCGCTATACCAAATATCGCCCGGATCGAGTGCTCCGGCTGTGTTTTCAGGCGTTTCTCTGCGCCAAAAGTAGAGGGTGTTTCCGTCTTGAGTGAGTACGGGTTCTCGTTCTTCGTATTCAGAATTAACCCCTTTAGCCAATCTTTCGGCCGTTTGCGCCGTCAGTAGGGTAAAAGGAACTATAGATAGTAAGCATAATAGGGTGCTACGGAACATGTATGGATGTATTGGGTTGGACAAAACAAGATACGACTTTTTTAGCCGCTTTAGTATTTTAAGAGAACATGAAGAAACGACGCGTACAGATAATATTCATGCTTTTTTTGAGCATAAACTCACTAGTCTTGGCCCAAGGACCTCGCCGAGTAGCCGGAGAATTGATTCTCCAACTAGATCCGCAGCTTGCAGCTGCTAAGTTAGACGATTGGCCAATTCGGACCGAAAGTGCTTTAGTGAGTTTAGATTATAGTCGCTGCCTTTCACGCTCTATGCATATTTATTTGTTTAGATATGATGAGGCCCTTGCAGGTAACGTTTCCCTCGCGCAAATCTTACAGATCGAAGGGGTCAATTGGGTACAATACAACCACTATTTAGATTCCAGAGGAAGCACTGCTACCATCCCTAATGACACGCAATTTAGCTCCCAATGGAATTTTGATAACACAGGGCAAAATGGGGGCACAGCAGATGCCGATGTGGATGCTGTCGAAGCTTGGGACCTTAGCACCGGTGGCTTGAGCAGCAATGGAGATAGCTTGGTGATCGCGATTGTGGACGATGGTTTTGATCTCGGCCATACGGATCTCAAATACTGGAAAAATCGTCAAGAAATCCCCAATAATGGACTGGACGATGACAATAATGGCTATATCGATGATTATGATGGTTGGAATGGTGTCAGTAGTAGTGGGACCATCACCAGTGCGCAGCACGGAACTCACGTAGCGGGAATTGCCGCTGCCCAAGGCAATAATAGCATAGGGGTAAGTGGCGTCAATTGGGGCTTGCAAATCATGCCTGTCATTGCGACACCGGGAACAGAGGCTGATGCAGTCGAAGCCTATGGATATATTTTGGATATGCGCCGCTTATTTGACCAAAGCAATGGTACACAAGGCGCCTATGTCGTGGCTACCAATTCGTCTTTTGGGATCAATAATGGAGATCCGGCCGATTTTCCGCTGTGGTGTGCAATGTACGATTCATTGGGACGGGCAGGCATATTGAATGCCGTCTCTACGGCCAATAGCGGGGTCAATGTCGATATGACTGGAGATATTCCTTCCACTTGTGGGAGTGAGTATATGATCGCCGTTACAGCCTCCGATCGCAACGATCAGCGGAGTGGGGGAGCCGCTTATGGACCCGTTTCGATTGACTTAGCTGCCCCGGGGATTGATATCGTCAGTACCATCCCATCCAGCAATTTTGGGAGCCAAAGTGGAACCTCGATGGCGTCGCCGCATGTAGGCGGAGCAGTGGCCTTAATGTTGAGTTATGCCTCGCCAGACTTTTTGCTATTGTATGAGCAAGACCCTGCTGCCAGCTCCCTCTTAATACGTGATTTGATTTTTGCGGGGGTTGATACCTTAGCCAACCTTCAGGGAGATATTGCGACGGGTGGGCGACTCAATTTGTTTCGCTCTCTGCAATTATTAGACTCCGTCAACGCGGCTTTGAGTAGCAATTGCTTGCCGCCGAGCTTGCTGGGGAGTCGGGGGATTATAGATACAAGTGCTACTTTATTTTGGCAGCCCCTTACCGATAGTAGTCCCTATCAAGTGCGTTATCGTGCCGTAGGGAGTAGTAGTTGGATTACGCTGGCAGCGAACGATACTTTTCTGCTTATCAATGACTTGCAATCCTGTACTGATTACGAATTTCAGGTTGCCCCCGCTTGCGCCCCGGCGGGAAGCTTTGTGTTTAAACAGCAGTTTAGTACCGAT
>JBCAWW010001129.1:0-2145 GCA_038534415.1 Bacteroidota bacterium
ACTTATCGTTCCGCGCAGCGAGTACTAAATGATTTATCATGTTAAGTGCTAAGAGCAAAGGATTTAGGATAGAGAGCGTTTCGAATCGAGGCAAGACCCTCCAAAAGCTATCTCTTTTCTATTGAGGGATGATGCCTAAATATCTAACTGCCAACTAGCATCATTTAGTACTCGCTGCGCGGAACGATAAGTCGAAATTAAGCGTTCTGCGCAGCAGTAATCATGCTTGAATTACGACTGTTTTATTGTCTAAGGCTTCTGCTTCGCAGAACGCTGCCTCTCACAGTATCTAAACGATTTTTACTGATCAAATCCGAGCAAGAACTGAAACAAATCCTCTTGATTGGCAAGACCTAGTTTTTTGCGCAAGCGATAGCGGGCGGTTTTGACACTATCTGGTGAAATGCCAAGGATGGCACTAATCTCTTTGGAAGAGAGATTGAGCCGAAGCAGGGCGATGAGTTTAAACTCATTTTTGGTGAGATCAGGATACTCTCGATTGAGCCGTTGGATTAGGTTAGGGTGGACACTTTCAAAATGTTTACGGAAATCACTCCAATCTTTGTCGATCCGTAAAGCGGTGTCTATTTGCTTGCTGAGGGCATCTAGCTTGCTGCGCTGATCGGGTTGCAAGTCTGTTTTGAGTCCTTGTAGCTCTGATTTAAGCGAGGAGATCAATTCGTTTTTTTGGACAAAGTTGAAGGTATAAGAAACCAACTCTTGTTCTTTGGATTTGATCGTTTCCTCTAATTCTTGGGTTTTGTCAGTCGCTGCTTGGAGGTCTTCTTGATTTTTCTCGAGTAGTTGATTTTTGCGTTGCAAGAGGCCCCAAGTGATGGCAATAATGGTTATCAGCCCCAATATCAGACTGACTTTAAGGAGATTGTCTGCTTTGTTTTCTTGGATCAGTAGATCTAGATTTTTCTGAGCGATTTCGAGCTCTCTTTCCTTTTCTTTATAGGCCTGCTTGGCCTCCATATTGGCAATGATGTTGGATTTTTCTTCGTTGAAGAGCTCCTCTTTGATCGCGACGTAGCGTTCGGCGAAGCCGTAAGCCGCCTCAAAATCAGCTCGCCTAGTGGCTAACTCTTTATAAGTCGCATATACATCTCGCTGAATCTTTTTGAGCTTAAAGGAATCAGCAATCGCCATACTAGCTTGTAGATAGGTCTCAGCCTGACTCAAGTCCCCCTTACGCAGATAAGCCAATCCTATCGCCTGAAAGTGATCCGCCTGTCCCACCTGATCATTGCGCTTTTCGCCAGCCTCCACCGCCAAAAGCAAATAAGAGATGGCCCCATTATAGTCCTGACGGGCCAAGGCCACTTTGCCGAGTTTACCATTGGCTTCGGCAATACCGTACAAAAAATCGTTTTGCTTATGAATCTCTAAAGCCTTTTGCAATTGCTGATAAGCCTCCTCATAATCCTCATTTTGGATCGATAGCTCCGCGATTTTGGTGTAAGTCGTGGCTACCCGTGAAGAAGCCTTGAGCCTACTAAAAATGCTCAGCGCATCTTGATATTTTTTTTCTGCGACTTTGACGTTTTGCTGATCAGCATAGGCCATGCCTAGGTTGAGTACACTATTGGCCAAGCCCAGCGAATCGCCAATAGCCTGATATAGGTCCGAAGCATCGATCAAGTAGCCAAAGGCCAAATCCAAATTGCCACGTACCCAATGCGAGACCCCGATCACCCGATTGGCAAAGGCCTGTCCACTTTCGTAGGGTAATATTTTAGCAATTTCGAGCGCTTCCCCGCCGTATTCCTCGGATTTTCGAGGATCGACTATCCAGTATTCATAGCCAAGCTGGTTGAGGAGGTCTACTTTAGTTTCGTTGAGGGCTTTTTGAGATTCGAGAGCGTTTTCTAGACTGTCAATAAAGAAAATTTTGTCATTGTTTTGCCCTTGCAGGGAACGCCCAGCCAGCAGGAGAAGCACAAATACGCATAGTCGACTGATCTTTACAGGCATCAAAAAGACTTTACCTAAAATTACAGATTAATCTCTAAACGTTTGGTCTATATCTTTCTTGCATCCCGATCAAGAAATTGCGCAGGTATTGGTCTTTGCAGATGCGATATTTGGGATGATTGTGCTTACGGAAAAAAGCGCTCAATTCATGCGGGCTTAGGTGGCGGT
>JBCAWW010001130.1:0-2144 GCA_038534415.1 Bacteroidota bacterium
GGATATGCAGTGGACAACTGGCCATTCGTCAGGAGGGCAAGAAGGCTTTGGGGGCCAAGCCGCCACGGTAGGTTTCAATCAGGGAGATGGGCTGCGCTGCTTTGCGTATGGCATTTTTGACCATGAGGGTACTGAGCTTGTGGAGCAAGAAGCGAGTGGGCTTAGCCATTTAGACTTTCGCTATATCGCTTGGAATGGACGGGAAGCGAAGCTCGCCAGTGAGTCACTCCTAAGCCCTTTTTCTCCTAGCGACACGCTATCTGACATAGCGTTCGCCTTTAAGGCATACCCTAACCCCACTAGAGATCATCTAATGCTAGATATCTCAATCGTAGAAGAGACGGAAATCCTTATCCAACTCACTGATATGAGCGGTCGGCTAGTCTATCACGATCAGACTAAGACTGTAGCGAGTGATACGAGGCTAGAAATCTCGACGGCTACTCTCGCCAAAGGATTGTACTACCTCAGCCTTCATGCCCAAGGGCAGGTCTGGTATCAGCAAATCGCCAAAATATAAGCTATTCGCTAAACTTTACTTCGTTTTCTAGACTTTCGCCCTTTTGCCAAGCTGCGATATTAGAAAGACTTATGGTAGCGATCTCGCCTAATGCTTCTTGGGTAAAGAAGGCCTGATGGGCGGTAACCAGTACATTGGGAAAAGACATGAGCCTGGCAATCAGATCGTCTTGAATAATGAGCTCCGATAAGTCTCTAAAAAATAAGTGCTCCTCCTGCTCATAAACATCTATGCCTAAGGCGCGAATCTGCCCATGTTTAAGGGCTTGAATCACCGCTGCGGTATCTACTAGGCCGCCACGACTGGTATTGATGAGAGTCGCTCCCTTTTTGATCTGAGAAAACGCTTTTTCGTCTAGCAGGTGGTGGGTGTGTGGATTGAGGGGGCAGTGGAGGGAAATGATATCTGACTGTTCTAAGAGAGAGGCAAAATCTACGTACTCAATGCCCAAGGCTTTCATCTCCTCACTGGGATAGAGATCAAAGGCGAGGACTCGGCAACCAAAACCAAGCATAATTTTGCAAAAGGCTTGGCCGATTTTTCCTGTTCCTACTACTCCCACTGTTTTTTGAAAAAGGTTGAAACCCGTAAGGCGCTCCAGTGAAAAATTGCCTTCACGTACCCGATTATAGGCCTTATGAGTTTTGCGACTGAGGGTAAGGATCAGGGCCACGGCATGCTCCGCCACGGCTTCTGGAGAATAGGCCGGTACTCGCACGACTGTAATCCCCAACTTAGCAGCTGCGGCTAAATCGACATTGTTAAAACCTGCACAGCGCAAAGCAACTACTTTAACGCCCCTTTGCGCCAAGCCCTCTAATACTGCTGCATCTAGTTTGTCATTGACAAAAACACAGACTGCTTGACAATTTTGAGCGAGTCCGAGGGTATTGAGACCTAGTGGGGCTTCAATGAAAGAAAGCTCAAAGCCAAAGGCTTCGTTGGCAATCGTGAAATACTCTTCGTCGTATGATTTCGCACTAAAAAAGAGGATTCGCATAGCTTTTTGTAGTTTATGGGCTGAAGATAGCATTCTCTCTATGTCAAAGCTTTATTACTTCATTATTTTTGTATTAGGACTGAGTCTCTGGTCTTGTCAAACCAAGCAGCCTGCAGTAGAGATTCCGCCGCCGCCTTACCGCTTGATCGCCTATGCGAGCGATTGGATGCCTAAGAGTAGTGCGAAAATGTTGACTCATGTCAACTTTTCTTTTGGCAATATCAAAGCGGGGGAGGTCTTTATCGAAGCTGAGGATAGTCTACGATTGTCTCGTATGCACCGTCTCAAACGATACAATCCCAATCTCAAAATCTTACTTTCGGTTGGGGGTTGGAGCTGGTCGGATGGATTTTCAGATGCTGCGCTAACGGATTCCGCTCGCAACCGTTTTGCCAAAAGTGCGATACGGGTGATGAAGCACTTTCAACTTGATGGGATCGATATCGACTGGGAATATCCGGCACAGCTGGGCGATGATAATCCTCATAGACCAGAAGACACGCAAAATTATACGCTCTTATTGCAGACTTTGCGCCAGTACTTGGATGCTCAATCCGCGGTTGATAATCGCTCCCCAACTCAAGCATATCTATTGACGGTGGCGACTGCTGCCAATCAGCGCTT
>JBCAWW010001131.1:0-2143 GCA_038534415.1 Bacteroidota bacterium
ACTATCACTCCCACCGCCTTGAAAAATTACTTGGCCGTCCATATTTACGTCTTCGTCGAAATAGCCAGACAATACGAAGTTTCGAGCGAAGCTAGAGTTGGCAGGATCAGCCAAAATCTTTACAAAAACGCCAGTAACATCGTTGAAACCACCTTGGAATACAATGGTGTTATCTACATTTGTATTGCCAGCCCAAAGCCCTTGTTTGGTACCGCCAGGTAGGCTCTTTTGAGAATTAGTCCCGTAAATAGCGGTTCCAGTATCACTAAAATCAATGAAAATGGGGCTTTCACTTAAGGCGTAGGCATTAGCGGTCATAACACCGAGATGGTTGCGATGCCGGATAGAGACAAAATAATTGCCCGGAGATTGGTTACGGAAAAAGACGTTGGATTCTCCTTTGACATCTACTACATCACCGTCTCTTTGCAGTAAAGCAGCTCGAGTTGCCAGCACGCTATTATCAGTTGTATTTCTTAGTTCCACCAAAACCCAATCGACGATCGCATCCTGTCCGCTAGAGGCATTGATGATAGTCTCCTCTGTTGATTCTAAATCAAAGTGGTTCCAGCCATTGCCGGGAGTATAAGGTTGTGCCAGCGGGATGAGATTGGCTTGACGTAAACCATCATCCATTAAGCCAGAAGTTGAGTTATAAGGTCCGCTGAGCAGAACGTTTAGCTCTAGAGTAACATACTCAAACTGTGCAATGGTAAAATGAGAACCGCTTGGCATATCCACCCCTTCAAAGACTAATTCACCGGCTTCTGTTTTGCTAGCTGCAAAGAAAGAAGTAAAGCCACCAGAGAAATCACTGCTGGAATTGCCGATTAAGGCCCAGCTCCTGGCATCGGTATCGAAGCCTGAACCGTTGAGGTCGAAGCGGAGGTCAACTGTACCCAGATCACCAGTCTCTTGCATCCGCCATACTCGTTCCATGCGGTGAACAAAAAGAGGGTTTACCGAACTAGAGGCATTGGCAACATCGGTAGCACCATTGTCATGGCCCGCGACCCAATACTCATTTTGCTCAATTTGAGAGGGGTTTTCGATTTGTAAAATCGAACCATCCATCACACTATTTGAAACAGTATGGTTGAGACATTGGGTAGCATCTAGCCCAATCCCTACCAAGGCATTGGGATGACTGCTATGGTCATAATATAAGTGGCTAGTAACGGGTATTGTCAAACCGTACTTGGTGGCGAGGTAGGTTTCTACGCGATGGCGGAGGCCATCATTGAGTTGCGCGCCATAGACAATCATCTCTGCGAGATCCCCTTTCCAATGATTGGAAGTTTGGTTGTCATTGCCTGAGCCGTCGTATTCCTGTCCGATGGAGGCTCGATCAGCGCCAGTGCTGCTAAAACTCGTCCAATCCGCCTCAGGGGATCCATTTACCCATCCTTTGACTAAGGTGTTGGGGGTAACGTTAAAAGATACCAGCACTTCCTCATCCCGAAAATCACCGGTAGCGAGCGATGGCGAATCATCATCGTAGATCAATTCACCATTGGGTCGATGGCCATATTTGACGCGATTGCTACCACCGTTATGAGAAGACAGATAATATCCATCTCCGCTGTCGTCTCTTGGAATAAAGACGGCAAAGATCGCATTATCGCCATTTAAGGCTGCTACGGTATTATTGATTTTCATCCAATCGTTGGATCCGTCAAAATATAAAGTCGGATATCCATTGATAGTAGCCGAAGAAATTATTGGGCGGCTGCCAGAACCGATGGTAGTCGCATTAGCATTATTGGGGCTCTTATCAAGCCAGCTTTCTACTTCACCGCCTAAGATATTGATCCCTGATCCTGCATCTAACCACATGGCGAGATCACAGCTCACTTGGCCTGGACTACAATTACTGCTATCCGGCAAGCCATAATAGGTGATCAATAGACTATCGCAACCTTGAGAGGAAGTCAAGAATACTGTATCCTGACGTAGGTCTGCTGGATCACAAACAGGAACGCTAAAGGTGGTAACCCAACCATTTGGCGGACAAACTCCCGTACAAATTGTAAACCAATCTCCTGCCTCGAGATCAATATTTGTAATTGTCAATACGCTATCACTGATGCTAAGTCCAGCAGTAAATAGATTAGGGCTAGTAAAACTACCATCTGCCTTATCG
>JBCAWW010001132.1:0-2142 GCA_038534415.1 Bacteroidota bacterium
CTTCACGTTTACGCCATCAATACAAATTTCGTAAACGTGAAGCAGTGCCACCTGGCTCATCTACTACACCTTTTAGGAGCTCGACCATTTTATACGCATCCTTGTTGTTGAAGATTCGCTTTGTTTCGACTGGAAATTCAGCGAGGATCTCGCCATTGCGGTCTTCGATGCGCGTAATGAAGTGAGGCTCATGCCAAACGCCTTGGTTGGCAAAAGTGGTGTAAGCTCCTGTTAGCTCAAGTACGTTGACATCCGAAGTACCCAGACAGATAGAGTGAACAGCCTCTAGGTGAGACTTTATACCCATATTTTTGGCGAGTTCAACTACCGGATAAGGTCCTATATTTTTCATCAAGCGAGCCGTGATCAGGTTGACTGATTTGGCTAGACCTTGACGCAGGGTCATCATGCCCCCAAATTTGCCGTCTGAATTTTTAGGCTTCCAAGTAGTACCATTATTGTCTACGTTTTCAAAGGTAACAGGCTGATTGAGGAGGCGATCACAAGGTGAATAACCATCTCTTACTGCCACGGCATAGACAAAGGGCTTGAAAATAGAGCCTGCCTGACGCTTACCTTGTTGGACGTGGTCATATTTGAAGAATCGGAAATCTAGACCTCCCACCCAAGCCTTTACTTCTCCATTGAGCGGATTGATCGATACTACTCCTGTTTCGAGGAAGCGGCTATAGTATTTGAGGGAGTCATTGGGAGACATTAAGGTGTCTCTCACCCCGTCCCAATCAAAAATATTCATCTTGATTGGCTTGTCAAATTCCTCAGCAATTTGCTCAGGAGTCAAGCCACGATTTTTCGCTTGGCGGTAGCGTTCGCTGCGGCGGCGAAGATCACGTAACAGATTAGCCTCGGTCTTATAAGGCTCGCGCCCTTTGATATGCTTGTCGAAGGTAGATTGTAGGCTCGTAAGGTGTTTGCGAACCGCAGCTTCAGCATGTCTCTGCATGCGAGAGTCGATGGTCGTATACACTTTAAGACCGTCGTTGTACATATCATAATGGCTGCCATCAGGCTTGGTATGTGTCTCACACCAATTGACCAAAAACTCACGTACTTTTTGACGGAAGTGAGGGGCAATCCCCTTTAAGTGCTCTTGTACCTGCGGCGCAACCACCAAAGGCAGCGCTTTGATACTATCGACATTGATCTTGTTTGGATCAACAAATTCATATTTTACCATTTGGTCGATCACCGTATTACGGCGACCCACTACGCGTTCCGGACGGCGGATCGGATCATAATATCCTTGCCCTTTGAGCATCCCCACCAAGGTAGCAGACTCTTCGATGGTCAAATCACGAGAAGGCTTTGCAAATAGGCGCTGCGAGGCCATTTCGATCCCGTAGGCATTGCCAAAGATATTGACGGTATTGAGATAGGCCATCATGATTTCCTCTTTGGTAAACTTCCTTTCGAGGATAGCTGAGACCACAAGCTCTTTGATCTTACGGATACCGGTACGCTCTCGTCCAACTTGATTGAAGAGGTTACGAGAAAGCTGCATGGTGATGGTACTACCCCCACTCGTGGTACCAGAGATAAAACGTTTGATAATCGCTGGAGCCACCATATAGTCAACACCAGAGTGCTGATAAAAGCGAGCATCCTCGGTCGCAATGAGGGCGTCAATCGCGTGGCGAGAGACATCGTTTAGTTTGACCTTGACACGATTCTCGCGGGAATAAAAGTTGTCTAATACGACCCCATCAGCTGATAAGAGCTGGGTGGAAAGACTAGAAGTTGGATTTTCAATTTCAGCAAGAGAAGGAAGGTTTTGGGTAGCAATCACCAAGAATGCGATGACTGTTGCCACAATCCCAATTACGATAGCACCTACTAGTCGACGTGGCCCCTTAAAAGAACGCTTTTTGGGCTTCTTTTGGTCCTTTGCTTGACTAGATGATTCGGTTTTATCTGCAGTTAAAGTAGAATATTCATCCATAATCCCTAAATCCCATGTGCATAGGCTACAAATATACCGAAAATTAAGGAATCGGAACCCATGTGCAAAGCTTAGACTTTAAGGCTCAAGAACTTGGCTGTAAAATTCAATATAGTCCGCCATTCTTTTCTGGCCGTAAGCAATTTTGAAATTGGAGTGAGTGATGTAGAAAATTTTCTCTT
>JBCAWW010001133.1:0-2142 GCA_038534415.1 Bacteroidota bacterium
GAGCCATCATTGATCAGAATCGGCCTAAATATTTGCTGTCTATCAAAGTTTTTATAGGTGATCAGACCAGTGGTTTGCTTTTGGTAGAGCTCTACATCTAGCAACCAGCTTTCGGTCTGAAAGACCCCTCCGACGATAATGTGTTCGGAAGCAAGCACGGGGATACGATCCCCATCAGCGAGTATCCAATAATCCTCTACTAAGCCCGCAGTACTTCCGAGTTCAGTACGATTGAGGAATTGGTGAAACTTACCCCAGACTGCCTTAAACTGTAGCTTAGCGTTGACTTTATAATCTAGGCTGAGCCTAGGCTCTTGATAAAACTGTTCGGTGGCAGAATAATAATTGGAGCGTAGTCCTAAGCTCAGGCTTAGGTTTTTGATGATTTCTTTTTTGTACTGTATGTAGGGACTAGCCAATAAGCTTTGACGGCGGAAAGTCTCCGCTTCACTTAGATCGCCTTGAAAATCAAGTAGGCTATCAACGGCATAGCCAGTCGCATGTACGCCAAATTCAAAATCGCCTATGCGATCCATGTCCCAAGTATAATCTAACCTTAGACTTAAGTCTTGGATTTGATTGCGCTGGGTCCAGCCGATCGCCGGCTCGGGGAGCAAACTATAAGTTTGACGAAACTCAAATCTGTTTTCAAAGCTAGAATAGGCAAAATTAAATCTTTGCGTAAAGTTTGGATTCCAAGCTCTGATCCAATTGAGGCTTGAACCTAAATTATGGACAAAGTTGTCTTCGTTTTGACTAAAATACTCTTGCTCATTGATTTGGTCAGTCCATTGATATTGGAGATCATCGTTCGCCGAGTAGGCGGTCAAAGAAATAAGATCTTTATCAGTAGGTCTCACGACGAGCTTGGCATTGAAATCAATAAAGCTAAAGTCAGGCGCAGCATCTAGGACCGGAGTACCGGAGCTTTGATTGGCCAGCTTAAGGCTATCGATCACTCTATTGCCGAGCTTATTATAAAACTCATTTTGTAACCAAGTAGAGTTAGAATGACGCGCCGATACCATTAATGCCGCTTTCTTGTCCCAGAAAGGCACTTGCACAAAGGCATTCGCATTTAGCAAATTGAGCCCCAACTCGGCGACAGGCCGTTGCATTTGCTCAGGACGACTGGTGATATCGATGATACCCGAGACTCTACCACCGTAGCGAGCATCAAAGCCCCCTCTTTGTACGGTAAGAGATTTGACGGCATGTGGGTTGAAAGCACTGAAATTGCCAAAGAGATGGCCGGGCTGGTAAACCGTAATGCCATCCAATAAAATCAAGTTTTCTTCGGGGCGGCCGCCACGGATATGGAGTCCTCCAGCAGATTCATCACTGCTATTGATGCCGGGTAAAAACTGTATAGCGCGTAGCAAATCGGGTTCGCCTAAACCACTCAGGCTTTCTACCCGACGGGGATTGATTTCTAAAATAGTGGCAGCATCCGCGATGTTGACGGCCTGCTCATTGCCTTCGGTAATGGTGATTTCATCCAACAAGTGTTGGGCGCTCTCCATTTCGATTTCAAAGTATTTACGCTTGCCAACGCTGGTCTTATAAGGAGTATAGCCTAAGTACCGGACTTCTAAGCTGTCCAGATTTAGGGGCACATCCATCAGCACGAAGTAGCCTTTGGCATCGGTATGCGTACCATAAGTGGTTCCGCTTACACGTACGACGGCCAATGAAAGTCCTTGTCCAGATTGCATATCTATAACCCGCCCGCTGAGACTTTGTCTATTGCGAGGTGCCACGACTCGTTCCCTGACGGTCTTATTGCGAGCTAGGGCCACAATGTACTGTCGAGAATTGAGTTCCTGATAGCGCAATCCAGTGCCATCTAACACAATTTTTAGCGCACCACTGACAGACATACCATTGAGGTCGGCAGTAACGACATAAGAAGCCACGTCGCTTTCTTGAAAAGCGATAATTACACCTTCCGTGCGTGAAATTTCTTTTAAGACTTCAGATAGGGGAGTTTGCTCAAAGCTTAGGGAAAGCGTTTGTGCAGAAACAGAAAATGTATTAGCGACTAAAAGGGCAAGCCAGACGCTTACATAAGTGGCAATTCTGGACATCGGAGCATTACAATTAGTCTTCGGTCCTTCAAATTATTTAGCTAAATTAGAAGGT
>JBCAWW010001134.1:0-2141 GCA_038534415.1 Bacteroidota bacterium
GTAGAGAGCGAGGCTCACCTCAATAAATTATGGAAAGAGGGGCATTTTGACCAGTACAAGAGTCTAGCATCTTTTGCCGATGCTTTGACGGAAAGTGTACAGGAGGTTACCCATGACAAGCATATCATGGTCGAAAAGAGAATGACTTCTGTAGCGCCAGTATCTACCCTAGATAGCTGGATGGCCCAAAAAGTAGAAAATAAATGGTACCAGCGGCGCTATAATGCCAATTTTAAATCAGTAAGCAAACTGGAAGGCAATGTAGGATTACTAGACCTCAGAGGCTTTTATAGTTTGGCTGAAGGCAAAGAGTTTGCGGACCTCGCGATGGCTCAACTGGCTACCTCAGATGCAATCGTAATTGATTTACGCAATAATTCAGGAGGAAGGCCAGAGATGATATTTTATTTGGTGAGTCATTTTTTTAGTGAAAAAAAACAGCTTAGTAGTGCGATCTGCCGTCGTGGAGATGAGTTTCGCAAACATGAAGGTTGGAGTTTTGATGAAATCGCGGGTAAACGGATGCCTGATGTGCCTTTGTTTTTGGTTACCAGTAGTACGACCTTTTCTGCAGCAGAAGGCTTTTCTTATGATCTACAAGTTTATGACAGAGCTACGATAGTCGGGGAGATCACCAAGGGAGGGGCCAATCCAGGTGGCTTCGAATTACTCAATGAGCAGTTGCAGGTCTTTATCCCCGATTGCCGAGTGGTCAATCATATTACCAATTCCAATTGGGAAGGAGTGGGAGTGATCCCTGATGTGCAAATTGATGCTGCCCAAGCCTTAGACAAAGCGATAGCATTGGCGCAGGCCGCGGCAAAAAAGCATAGAGCCAAGCCTGAAGCGGAACAACAGGCGCTAATTGCTGAAATGAAAAGGGTCTTAGATAATTTTGAACCTGGCAAATCAGAGCCAATCCTCGAAGAAAAACTCTCTCAGTTTCACGCTTGGGGTCTAATCGACGAAAATGAAATCAATGCTTGGGGGTATGAATATTTGCTAGAAAGAAATGAAGTTGATATTGCGCTGGCTATCATGAAAACCAACATCCTTTTGTACCCTAATTCAGCCAACATAATGGACAGTTATGCAGAAGCGCTCATGACCAAGGGAGACTTAGCCGCAGCCCTCATTCATTACCAAAGGGCAGTAGCACTAGCAGAGGAAAATAATGATACGAACTTAGCCCTCTTTCAAAGCAATCTAGCCAAGCTCAAACAAAAAATGGAAGATTAAGGATTAGCCGCCCAGGAAAAGCGTTCCCCGCAGGGAAAAAGCAAGGAAAATTCACTCCAATACCAGTATCCCGGATTCTTGTAACTTGTGGCTCAGAATTAAATTTCAATGGACAGGAAAGTACTGCTATTTGGGGCTACCGGTAAGACGGGTTTGCACCTTATCGAAAGTCTAAAGTCGGCTAAAATCGATTTTGCCTTATTTGTGAGAGAACAATCTGTGGCAAAACTAGAAGGCCACCAATATGATATTATCCCCGGAGATGTACTCGATCCGCAGGCGGTTTATCATGCAGTGCTCCTACATGAGTTTACGGACATTGTTATTTCTATCGGGAGTCAAGCGATCAAAAATGCGGGTATAAGAGCAGAAGGGACTATGCATATTATTGACGCCCTGCAAGGCAATCAAAAGCAGGCTAAGATTCATGTAGTCAGCGCCTTAGGCGTAGGGGAAAGTGCCTCGCAACTAAACTGGCTCAGTAAATTATTTGTCAAGTTCTTGCTCAAAAGCGTCATGCTTGATCATGAAAAGCAAGAAAAAATCGTTGAGGAGAGCGGCCAAAAATTCCACATAGTCCGTCCGGTAGGCTTGAAGGATGGGCCCGCAAACGGCAATGTACTCCTACAAAACCAAGGTGTACTGCCCAAGAATACAATCCAGAGAGCAGATGTCGCCCAATATCTAGTGGACAGCCTCCTCGAAAATAAAGAGGGCTTTAGTAGCATTTGTCAAGGGGCTTAGGCAGCATGATATAAACAAAAGCGGAGCCCTATGATTAGCGCTCCGCTCGGTTGTTTTTATGTTTTTGTCGCTACTAGCGAACGACTAGTTTCTTCACTACGGCTGCATTGCCATTATCCACTCTGACGTAGTAGATACCGCTGGCCCAGTTTTGTACG
>JBCAWW010001135.1:0-2137 GCA_038534415.1 Bacteroidota bacterium
ACAAGAAGTGTGACTGGAACGGTAGGCGTAAGCTATTTTCAACCGCTTAGTGAAAAGACTTATATCCGTACTGCCTTAGTGGGTACAGGGATTAAGCTAGGCTTGCTACGCTATATTCAAAATCGCGATTTGATCTCAGCAGACACTACTTATAAGTCTGCCGACCAAGAATATCGTTTGACATGGTCCACCTACCTAAGCCATAAATTTAGTCCCAGACATCAAAATCGGACTGGCTTGATGATTCATGCTATGGCTGCCGATTTATTATTGCTTGAGGGAGATATCGATGGAAGCATTATTGCCAACCCGGATACACTACGCCAAGGCACTGGACAAGGTTTATTGATTCAAGCTTATACCCGTTCGCAATATCTGCTCAACGAGAGCTGGCAGCTCAACGCAGGTTTACACCTGATATATTTTCCGCTGACAGGCGAAGTTTCTTTAGAACCACGTCTTGGATTACGCTGGCAAATCAACCCCAAACAGTCCTTAGCTTTGGGGTATGGCTTACATAGTCAGATGGAGCCATTTTTTACTTATGTAGCTGCGCGCCGCAATACAACCGGAGAGTTAAAAGCCATAAATGATGATTTAGGGTTCAACAAGGCGCATCATCTGGTGCTCGCATATCGTTGGCAGTTCAATAGCCGCCTTCGTTTAGGTTTTGAAGCTTATTATCAGTCTCAATTTAATCTAGTGGTGGGAACAGAAATGCCTATAGCTCGGATTGCTGCGCTAGATTATGCTTTCGAATCATTTGATTTGGACAATGGTGGTACGGGACGCAATATGGGGATTGAATTTGCTTTAGAGCGTTCTTTTACCGCAGGCTATTATTTTATGCTCAACGGTTCGCTCTTCGATGCTACCTACATTGCTAATGACGGGATTGAACGCTCTTCGATCAATAATGCAGGCATCGTTGGTAATGCAATTGTCGGCAAAGAATGGCTACTAGGGCGCAAAAAAGGAAAGGCAAATCTTCTCAATCTCAACCTTTCTGCGACTTATAGTGGTGCCCAATTTTATACGCCACTCAATCTGGAACGCTCTATCGCTACTGGCCGCTACGTGATTGACTACGCCAATCCCAATTCGTTTCAGCAAGATCCTTTATTGTTTTTGGATGCCTCAATAGTTTACCAAAAAAATAAGGCAAAGCGGAGCACCCAATTATCTCTTCAAATCAAAAATATATTGAATCAGAGGCCTATTATTGGGGACTTTTTTGACCGTGAAAACGGGGCAACTGCTCCGGTATTAGGTACTGGATTTTTGCCAGTCTTAAGCTGGAAAATACAGTTTTGATTTTTGATGAAAATGAGCGTTCGGCAAAGCCGCTCTAGAAAAGGACACTCTGTTTTTCCCCCTTCAGGGAACGCTCAGTTTCAAAATCCATTAGAATGAAAACTACTTACAAATCTCAGTTACTGCTACTCATATTGACCCTTGCCTTTGGATTGGTATTGGGGCAAGAAAATCCTATTGAGCAGCGCATTAGAGGACGTGTATTTGATCAATTTACCCAACAAGGACTAGAAGGGGCAAGTATTGTTGTCCAAGATGGGGCAAGCAAGCTTGGTGCTGTCAGCAATGAGAACGGCGAATTTGTGTTTGAAGCAGTACCGGTTGGCAGATATCAATTAGATGCCCAGTATATCGGTTATGCTGGTTTGACTCGTAAAGGTCTACTACTAACCTCTGGTCAAGAACTCGTTTTGGAGTTAGGACTTAGTGAGCAGGCGATCACAAGCGAGGAAGTGCAAATCGTCGCTGATCAGCGTACTGTAACTAATGAAGCTGCAGTCGTGAGTGCCCTTTCATTTTCGGTAGAAGAGCTAAGGTATCCCCGGAGGAATAGACGATCCCGCTCGCATGGCCGCTAAGTTTCCCGGAGTCTCTCCCAATGGCTCTGTACTTTCCAATGAGCTCAATGTTAGAGGCAATGGTTCTCGGGCCGTTATCTGGCGCTTAGAGGGGGTAGATATTTACAATCCGAACCACTTTGGGTTATTGGGAGGCTCTGGAGGTAGTATTACCATTTTCAGTCAGCAGTTACTTACCAATACAGATTTTTTCTCAGGAGCTTTTCCGGCAGATTACGGTAATGCCATCGGTGGTGTATTTGATG
>JBCAWW010001136.1:0-2134 GCA_038534415.1 Bacteroidota bacterium
CTCTTTACTTTTTTACTCAATCCCGACACCCTGATCTTGGTGAGTCAAGCCAAACCCAAACAGTTAAACGCCCAAATAGCGGCAATGCGTCAAGGGATTTACGGATATTTCGTCTCGCCAGAAAAAAATGATTCTCTATATCGCCAAGGCTTAGTTCAATATCGAGAGCAGGCCTATCAGCTCTACCAGATGTTGATAGCGCCCATAGCGTCTTACCTAGGGAAGGACATGATGATCGTTCCCCAAGGGGAACTCGGTTATATCCCTTTTGAAGTATTGCTGGCAGATACCTTGACGGAGCTGGCTACTATCGGTCAATATCCTTTTCTTATCAAGAATAAAACGATTAGCTATGCTTTTTCGGCGAATCAATTGCTTGGTCAACGCAATCTTCCCCCTGTCAAATCCAAAGAATTGCTAGCGGTTAGGCCCAGTTTTCCTCCCTTGCCCCTATCGCAGAGCAATGAGATGGAAAGCCTAAGAGGGAAGCTAGGTCCTCTACCCTATGCAGCCGAAGAAGTAGCCAAAATACAATCGATCTGGCCCGGTCCCAGTAAAATCATAGAAGAACAAGAAGCCAATATCGATCACTTTCGAAAGATCGCGGGCGCTTATGGGATTTTGCATATTGCGACGCATGCCCAAGCAGACGACCAGAGTCGAGCATCTGAGCGGGCTTTTTTGGCCTTTCAGCCGAACGATAGTCTCCCCGAAGCACACTTTTTATACTTCAACGAGCTCCCATTGCTAGAGCTAGACGCTGATTTGGTGGTCCTCAGTGCTTGTGAAACGGGCATAGGCACTCTATATGAAGGGGAAGGAATCGCCAGCTTAGCCAGAGGATTTACCCAAGCTGGTGCAAGAAGCATATTGACTACGCTCTGGAGTGTAAATGATGCCCAAAGCAGCAAATTGATGGGTGATTTTTACCGTTATCTCGCCTTGGGGATAGATAAGGATAAAGCTTTGCAAAAAGCCCGTATCCGATACTTGAGTAGAGCAGATGATTTTTATAGCCATCCTTTTTTTTGGGGAGCCTATGTTGCCATCGGCGATATGAGCACGGTCGGCAAGCCGGGAGCTAGTTCGCCATGGCTATTAGCTTTTTTAGCAATTGGGCTAAGCATTTTGGCAATTTGGTTTGTCCGCACCACGAAATTAGGCTAATTTGCTCCTATGCAGCCTATCTGGCAAAAGGAGATCACTTATCTAAAGAAAGTAGGGCCCAAACGCGCAGAAGTATTGGCCAAAGAGGCAGGTATCCGGACCTACCTTGACTTGCTGCATTATTACCCTAGAAAATACGTAGACCGGAGCCAACAAAAACGGATTTCTGATATCCACGAAGAAGGGGAACACGTCGCCCTTGTAGGCAAAATCACCCGCATAGAAGTCAAAAAAACCAAAAGAGGACGAGCTAGACTTAGCGCCAGTTTTACCGATGGTAGCGGCTTTTTAGAACTCACCTGGTTTCAGGGTGTCAAATGGTTGCAATCCAGCCTCAAAAAAGGGGAAGAAATCGCTCTGTTTGGACGGGTCAGTCGGTATGGAGGGAGCTTTCAAATTTCGCATCCTGAAATCGACAAGCTCAATGAGGAGAATGGCAAGAAGCACGTTTTGCAGATAGTGCCCTTTTATCCATCCTCAGAGAAGCTTGGACGTATGGGGCTCGATTCGCGCGGCTTCCGGACCATCACTCGCCAAATGCTTGAAGAAGCAGGCAATTTGATCGGGGAGAATCTCAGTCAGGCCATCATACAGGCCAATAATCTGATCTCACACAAAGCGGCCCTTCAGTTTCTCCACTACCCTGCTAGCTTTGCCAAGCTTAGGCAAGCTCAATACAGAATTAAGTTTGAAGAATTTTTCTTCTTTCAGCTCCTCTTAGCCCGTCGAAGACTCAAAGCGAGACATCAAAACCAAGCACCGCCTTTCACCAAGATTGGGGAGTATTTCAATACCTTCTTCGAAGAACACATGCCCTTTTCTCTTACCGAGGCACAAAAGCGGGTACTCAAAGAAATACGAAGAGACTTGGCGCTACCCGCCCAAATGAATCGTTTGGTGCAAGGAGATGTAGGCAGTGGCAAAACCATGGTAGCATTTATGAGTATGCTGATCGCCAAAGACAATG
>JBCAWW010001137.1:0-2130 GCA_038534415.1 Bacteroidota bacterium
GCTCCGCAGAACGCTTGCCCCGCCATAAGCGACTATGCTGAGCAGTAAATGGGGATTGATATGGCAAGGTATACGCGAACAAGAAATCTTAATCCCTCATTTGGGTATCAATGCCGCCTTTTACAAAACTTGGGCCTTCGTGATTTCGGCTGCTTTTGCGGGATTAGCAGGCGCACTATGGGCCTTGTATATCACTTACCTCAGTCCGACGAGTTTTGGCTTTACGCTTTCGATCAGCCTTTTGGCCGGCATTGTCTTAGGGGGACTTTATACCCTCGAAGGGGCAATCTTAGGGATCGCGCTACTTAGTCTGCTCAAACAAAATCTCCTCCCTACCGATTTGAGCAGTCTCGGCTGGGTACTCGAAGGCGCTATTTTGGTCTTATTCATGTTGGACATTCCGCAAAGACTCTGGCAAAAATTCCAAGCGAAATGCTTATAACACTACTCAGCAGTGGGATCATGATCGGTTGCCTTTATGCTTTGATGGCATTGGCGCTGAGTTTGACCTATCGGTCTAGTGAGATCACCAATTTCGCGCAAGGAGATGCCGCGACCCTAAGCGTCTACCTATTGTTTTTGTTAGCGATCAGCTGGCAATGGCCTCTCTATTTGGCGCTACCCTTGATCTTAGGATTTGCCTTTGGACTGGCTGGCTTGACAGAGCGACTGCTGGCTTTGATCCCTTCGCCCAACCACTTCAAGCGTGTTATTCTCACCCTTGGTTTACAAATCTTTTTCTTTGGCATCATTACGAGTATTTGGGGTTCTGAGCAGCAAAGCCTCAATATTTTCCCGAGCCAAAAACTATTTAGTCTAGGTCAATGGCAGCTCAATAGTCGCGATCTGATCAGTCTCTCAGTGGCACTTTTGCTTATGCTGGGGATTGGGATTGGCTTGCGTTATAGTAGACTCGGTCTGATGATCCAAGCTAGTCAGCAAAATCCGAGTGCAGCCCGACTATTGGGGATTTCGGTCAGCAAAATGCGGGGGCTCAGCTTTGGTATCAGCGGGATCATCGGGGCCATTGCGGCTTTACTCATCAGTCCGATTGTCAGTCTTGATCCAAGCATGATGTGGGAACCCTTGCTCAAAGGTTTTGCCGCCGCGGTATTGGGTGGGATGCGTTCCCTAAAAGGGGCAATCCTAGGCGGCTTGGTCCTTGGTATAGCCGAAAGTTTTTTTGGTTACTACATCTCCCTACCTTACAAATCTCTCCTCGCCCTAGCGCTCATCACCTTGGTCCTTTGGCTAAGACCTCGTGGCTTGGGAGAAGCAAAACCTCAAATCAAACTATGAGTCCATTGCTACACATAGCGGGTCTGGGGCATCAGTTTGGTGATATTGTGGCCTTGGAGGCAGTAGATCTCAGATTGGAGGCTCAGTCCTGTCTAGCGATCGTCGGGCCCAACGGAGCTGGCAAGAGCACCTTATTTAATTGTATCAGTGGTTTGTATACACCGCTGCGCGGAACGATTCGATTTAAGGGGCAAAGCCTCCAAGGCAAAAGCATAGATCAAATCGCTCGACTCGGCATTAGTCGCACTTTCCAACAACCCAAGTTATTTGCAAGTTTGAGTGTTTTTCAGCATTTACAACTCGCTCAAGCGCCTTATTCACCGCTGCGCGGAACGCCTCCCCTGATCAAACAAGTCCTAGATGACTGTGCATTGTCGAGTCTCAAAGGCCAAAAACCGGCTAGCCTGAGTTTTGGACAGCAAAAAACCTTAGCCATCGCCCGTTGCCTCGCCTCCCATACCCAATTGATCCTACTAGATGAACCCGCAGCGGGTCTGAGCGAAGCAGAAAAGGAGGATTTTATCCGTTTGATCCAGGCATTAAAAGTTAAATATCAATTCGGCATTTTGCTGGTAGAGCACCAACTATCTTTAGTTGCAGCCTTGGCCGATGAAGTCCTTTTGCTCGACCGAGGGCGCAGTCTCATGCAAGCCAGTTGGGAGGAAGTGAAGCGTTCCACGGAGTGGCAAAAATATAAAGGCTAAAAAAAATCTCCACTCCAAGTTACATTTTGTATTTGCTAGGGTACAGAAAGGCAAACAGTCCTTTTGAGTAACAATAATCAAAACCCTAGTCTAATGAACTTCAATCAGATCAGTCGCCTATTTGCCC
>JBCAWW010001138.1:0-2126 GCA_038534415.1 Bacteroidota bacterium
GCAGCTAAACGTGCTTTTCCCTAACACATTCGCAATATGAGCACGTTACAGCAGCAATTCATGGACGTTTTTGCAAAAAAGTAACGTTAGAATTTTCACAAAAAGTGATTTATTTCTAGAAATCGACAATCCCAGATCAACAAACCACCCCATAAACTACTGACTATCAACAAATAAACAGATATTATCGTTCTGCGAAGCAGAAACCAAAGTCTAAATCCGGTAAATAACAGAGGTAATAATTTGCTTGTTTTTATTACTTTTTTCTTTGCCCAAGCGATGGACTTACCCGCAAATTGCCTTACAGCTCCTCTCATATTTCTCAGTATTTGTCCAATCAAAAAGAGGAGAGTCGGACTCGAGATTAGAATTTCTTTAATTTTCTTGCTGTGGAAATAATCTCCCAAAAGTAACGTTAGGAGACAGGTTAAACCGCTATTTCCCCTCCACACCTCAGACCATATACTTAGACAAAAAAATCACAACTCGCTGTCTAATAGCCATTTACCCCCAAACAGACAAACCGTCTACTTGTTAGACTTTGCCCCTTGTGGTAAATAATGCTAATATGATAGTCTCTTGATTTTCAAGAAAATAGCGTGGATAGAGTAAAAAAAATATTTGCTTCCCTTTCCAAAACGGAAATTCGATACCTCAAGAACTATTTGACCGCCTTTCACAACAAAGGCAGCAATAAGTCCCTCGAATTGATTGAGTTGATTGAGAAACATCCCCATTGGGACCAAGCTCAATTTTCGCAAAAGCTCTATGGCGATCCCCAATCCAAGGCCTTTTTGATGATGCGAAAGCGCCTTTTGGAAAAAATGATGGAAACCCTAAGCCTGAGCATCAATTTTCACAACAACCCTACTTTTAAAGGTGATCCGCCCGCTTATGAGTCTATCGCTATCCTCAAAGACTATATGTATGCTTTGTTTTTGCGGCGCAGAGGCTTAGAAAAATTGGCGGTAGAACTGCTACAACGCTGTGTCCAAAAAGCGGATAAATTTGCGATGCCGGAATATAAAATGCTTGCATTGGCAAGTTTACGAAGTGTCGCTTCCGATCAAGCAGAACTCGATCAAAATATCCATCCTCAACTAGAAAGAGCGCTTGCTCAATACGAAAATGATTTATTGGCAGGTGGAATTGATAAGACATTTCGATTGATGACTGACCAGCACCCAGTTTTTGATGAAAAACGGATTCAATACCTAGAGGAGCAAACGGCCTTTTTAGAAGAGAAACTCCAAGAAATCGATTCTCCACGAGCGCGCTACTTTTTTATCAACCTCAAACTACAACTCGCCAACGGCAAGGAAGATTATGAGACGAGCAAAGCCGTCTACCAAGAGCTAATCACGCATATTGAAAACAACAAAGGCCTTAAGTCGCGCAATCGCCTGGGTATCCCTTATTTGAGGCTTTCATCGATCGAGCTGTACCAAGAAAATTTTGCCGGTGGCCTGGTAGCGGCAGAAGAAGCCCTAAAGCTCTTTCCTGCTCGCAAATACAACTATTTGCAAGCGGCGATTTGTAAGCTATTTGCGTGCTGCTATTTGGGCAAATTTGAGGAGGCCGAAAACTGTATTGAATCACTCGCTTACTTTATCGAGACCCCTGCCAAACGGCACCTGCGCCCAGTCTTACTCGCACTGGATTGGATTCATTACTTTCGCTCTTGCCTAGCTTTCTTTGGACAGGATTATCGTAGAGCACTGGATTTACTGGGAAATGTGGACGAATTATTTACGGATAAGACCGGTTGGAATATCGACCTCCGCATCCATGAAATCATCCTACTCATCGAACGCCAGCAACTCGATCTAGCCGCGGCTCGGATCGAAGCCCTGCGTAAACATATCCAAAAGTATAAGGTGGAAGGCCGCCCATTATCGATCTTCCGCTATCTCTACCATCTCGAACGCAATGCTTTTGACTTTTCGCGGCCTGATCCTGAAATGCAAGAAGCCCTCCATATCCTAATCCATCAGATGCCTTGGGACGCAGTAAATGCAGAGGTTATTCGCTTTGAGATTTGGGTTGAGGCAAAAGCAAATAAACAAGCCTACTTTCCTCTCTTTCAAGAAAGTATGAAGCTAGGTAGCATAAGTTCTTAGCTACAA
>JBCAWW010001139.1:0-2116 GCA_038534415.1 Bacteroidota bacterium
GATGTTGAGTTGATTGAGTAATATGGAATTCACCCCTTTAAAGCGTCAAACTAACAAACACTAAGTTTATACCATGAATTTTATTAAGCGCATTTTACCCTTCTTATTCCTGCTTATCCTTTTCCCTGCGCTAAATGCTCAAAATGACCAAGCGACGCTTCATATGAAGCGTGGCCAAGAAGCGTTTCTCAACGGACAGTTTGCAGAGGCGGTTGACCATTTCAATCGAGTCATTCAACTTAAACCCAGTCATAAGGTATATGCCTACCGAGGCAATGCCCTATTGATCATGAAGCAATACCAGCAAGCTGAAAAAGACTTTTCACGTGCTATCGATTATTATCTCCGTACCCAACAGCACCGGGCTCCTGAGGGAGGTTTTGCTTTTGGAGACATGGTGATCATTCAACCAGGACAAGGCGAAGAAGTGCCTTTGGCTATGATCTACAACAATAGAGGTATTGCTCGTTACTACCAAGGTATGGCTGCTGATGCCGTAGAAGACTTTAGCTCTGCCCTGGATATTGATCCCGGACTCAATATTGCCCAACGCAATAAGATGGCTGCCTCCTCTGGACGCACTCCTCAAGGGATTAATTCCAATCGTGGCCCCAATGCATCAGGTACTCCTACCGGAAGAACTCCATATGTAAACAATTACAATCGCTACTCTCGCCCGGTCAATACACCCGCACCTCAAGATAGAGAGCGCCAATTCAATCAAACAGAAGATTTGAGAGAACTTCGCACCTTAGAGATCACCGATGAAGGGAATTCGAGAGGCGGGATTTTCGGGCCTCGTGTGCCTAAGCCATTTGAAAGAAGAAGTATTCCTAAAAAAGGAAAGTTTTATAAAGAGCCTCAGGTAAAAGCTCAATCTCAAAACTATATCACGATCGATAATGTCAAAATTACTGACCGTGCGACTTTCATCCGTTTGAGAGTCGAAAACCGAGAAGAGAAACCTTATTTCATTAGCCTCCAAAAACCACGGACTCCTGGTGCGTTTTATCTAACGGACCGCAGCGGTTCACAAAGAGCTACCTATAAGCTCCGAAGAGTAGTCGAAGGAGTTGCCACCCATCCTAAAACGACTGAACTAAAACCAGGGGAGCCGATCTATATTACGCTTGAGTTTGAAAAGATTCCAGACACCCTAGGTTTTGTCAATCTGATCGAAGGAGATCGCCAAGATGGCCAAGCTTGGAACTTTTATCAGATCGATCTAACGAGGTAAGAAGCCAAAAGAAATTTCACTAAAAGTCCAGTATATTTACTGGACTTTTTTTTTGAATCATCATATTTGACAGTTGGGACACGATTTATAGCCATTTTTCGTTTATTTTATACTATGTAATATTTTTTACATAAATTGCATCAGTCAAACAAATAATACTTCCTTCTCTTTTTTCCAACGATATCCCCACATGAAAAATTGGCAACAGTACCAGCAAGCAGAACCTATCCTTCAGGAAATTGAAGGAAGATTTGAACGCCTACAAAAATTTGAAAGTCGCTATCCTGAGTCAATGGCTGAGGAATTAGGCCTTACCCCAGAAGATATCCGTGCTGCAAGAGAAGCCCTTTTTGAAAGTTTAAAGGCTGAGGCAAGCTTGATTGACGGTAAAGTATATTACTGGTTATATCCGTTTTACAAAGGCAACTTCCTGACTCTCGTAGCCGCCTTAGGCTCAGTAGGAGCCATGGACCGCCAGAAGGATGATGACGAATCGAGAAGTGCTTTCTATCGTTTTTTCCGATCTGTACCCATGGAAGAGCGTTTACTCCTCGGAGAACGCTTAGACCATCCAGAACTGACTGAGCAAGCACAAAAGATCCAAACAAAAATCCAAAATCGCAGACAAAAAGTGGAAAGCTTCGTCAACAAAAATTTTGCAAACTAGCCCTTTGCCAAATACCGATTGAAACTGAAAAAGGTCTAGCAATTTATTGCTGGACCTTTTTCATGCTTAGCCTTTAACAATCCGGGGCAATCTTCCGCGATCCTTTCTATCCCATAGAAAACTACACTAATCCCCAAAACCTAACACCCAATTCAAATTTAGCGATTGAAAAAAGCGCTTAAAAGCGGGTGAATCCGCTAATTTTTTTATAC
>JBCAWW010001140.1:0-2109 GCA_038534415.1 Bacteroidota bacterium
TACAGATTGGTCCAGAGGCTCCGCCAGCGCAGGCCTTCGGTGTCTCGTTTATCAAATTGGATTTCGGGATCTTCCCAATCCTCCTTTAGCACAGTTTGCCAGCTTGACCAGAGGCCTTCTACCCCTATGCGATAGCCCAAATATTCGTTGAGCTTGCGACGAAGGTCCATTCTAAAGACCCCGCCTAGCTGTATATTGTTACCTCCCTTGTAGCTGATATTTTCATCCAAGGTCGTTTCATTAAGTGATGAAATACTATCACCGAAGGCCTTGGCAGCATCTCCATAGGCCTTACTCATAGCGGGCCCTACTTGGATAGAAAACTGCCACTTAGCGTCCTTGGGAGGCAAAATAGGTTCAGATGGCTTGCGAGGCTGAATAGTAAGATCACTATTCGTGTTTTCCGTCTTAGTCGAATCAGACGGCACTGCCAGCTTTGCGGCAGCGCTATTGCTAGGATCTGAAACTAAGTCAAGCTCTTCCGCCTCGGGAATTGCCATTTGGTCGGAAGGGGCATTTTGCACCACTTCTTGTGTTTCCATTGTACTGGAATCTTGTTCGAGAGCACTTCTTTTTTTGTCGTAGGTCAATTTCTTGACCTTAGTTTTGGGTAGCACTAAGGAGTAGCTGGGCATATCCTGTAATACAAATTTGACGGAGTCGCCTGCTTCATCTAAAATTTGTCCCTTGAGTAAACTACCATTTGTCAATAAAACACGATCCTGCCCTTGTAAGCCGACAAATAGCCCACAAAAAAACAGGAAGAAAAACCAGGTTTTCTTCATTCTAAGATAAAATAATACGGTTAGACTTATGATTAAGACTAGCTCTCTACACCCATAGATAGGAAAATCAACACAAATAGACAAGTTTGTGTCAAAATATTAGTCCGTATTGCTTATTTCGAAGACCCCAATCGTATTTTCTGTGCCTTTCCATTTTACTTTACGGCTGCTTCGCAGAACGCTAAAACCTTCTTTTTCCAAGCTGGCCAAAAAGGGTTTGGCAATAGCTCTGCCCGGCTCCGTCAACAAGGCTTTTACGCCCGGTTTGAGGAGGGTGCGGAAAGCCATCCGCAAGGGTTCAAAATTGCGCTCCTCATAGGCGACATCAGCTGCCAATATCCAGTTTAGCTCCAATTGGGGATCAATATTGCGCCAATCGATCAGGGCAGTATGGGCCGGTACTGTTAAGTTTTCCAGCCAAGTGATTTCGGCCATTTGTATGGCCTCTGGCAAATAATCGCTCAGGATTACTTTGCAGCCTTTACGCCCAGCGGCAATACCCGAGAGCCCAAGTCCGCAACCCAACTCTAAGATTTTGGTGTTTGGGGCAAAGCGCTGGTCCGCCAAAATAATCTCTGCCATGGCAATAGCAGAGTGCCAAAGCTCCGCCCAGTAGGGGATGCGTTCGTCAAGGACGTCCTCATGCGACTCTCCCTTGGCTAGTAGCTCCTCCAACAAGGCATCTACATCTCCGACCAAATACAAAAGGAAGGTCTCTCCAGCTATATCTAGAGAGACCTTTTCGAAAGTATATCTTGCTTGGAGCGCTTGGAGCAACTCCTCTTTTCTTTGGTTCTGAGCGTTCGCCGACATAGGCGCAAACATACAGAATCCAGAACTAATTTACCTTTTCTATCAACTCCTTTAGCTCCTTACGATAGTCGTATGGATCAAAAGATTTGGCATCATCTAGCCAATCCAATATGCTATCAAAGCTAAGGCTACCTTTGTAATCAGAATTGCGAAGGAGCAAGGCAAAGCCAGCAATGGTAGCCGCAAATCGCTGGTTTTCAGAGGCCTGATCAAAAGGAGTTTCATAATCTACCACTTCTAACTGCAAAGCCTGGCTCACATCCGCATCAGGATCTTTGTAGCGAAAATCTACCGTAAATGTATTATAGTCTTTGTAGTTGACATTGGGTACGGGAATGAGCTCATAGAGGGCCGTGATCGATTGGTTGGCACCGATCTCGCCGGCATCTTTGCTATCATCTTCAAACTCGTCATTTTCCAAAATCCGGTTTTCGTAGCCAATCAGGCGATACTGTTCTACGACTTGAGGATTGAATTCAACTTGCACTTTCACGTCTTTGGCGACCGTATA
>JBCAWW010001141.1:0-2106 GCA_038534415.1 Bacteroidota bacterium
AAGATCGTATTGATCTCGCGATGCAAATGGAGTTTGAGCTTACCAAAGATCCTAGTACTAATACCGTTCCACGCGAACGCTTATTACCTGCATGGGCCGAAGCGAAAAGGCGCATGAGCCTCAATAGCTCCGCTCGTAGTGGGATTACAGAATTACAGTGGGAAGAACGTGGGCCTAACAATGTTGGGGGCCGTACACGGGCTATATTGATAGATGCAAATGACCCTACGGGTAATACGATCTGGGCAGGTGGGGTTGCTGGTGGTTTATATAAATCTACAAATATCGCTGCTACTGATCCTCAATGGCAGGCAGTAGATGATCTCTTTGAAAATCTTGCGGTATCTGCAATCGCTCAAGATCCTTCTAATCCCAACAATATTTACTTTGGGACTGGTGAGGGATGGTTTAATGCAGATGCCATGAGAGGATTGGGGATTTGGAAATCCTCAGATGGAGGTAATACCTGGGCGCAGTTATCAAGTACGAATAACAATGCATTCTTTTACTATACTAAAGATCTAGCGATAGATGCAAATGGAGTAGTATTTGCGGCTACTCAAAGTGGAGGTTTACAACGATCCACCGATGGCGGAAACTCTTGGACAAGAATTTTGGGCAGTGGTTTACACGGTGCCTCTAATAATAATGCGGGTGATTTCGAAATCGCCGCAAACGGCGATATGTACTGCACTTTACAAGGTGGAGGTAGTATTTTTAAATCCACTAATGGAGGGGATACTTGGGAGCGTAAAGCCACCGGTCTACCCAATACCAATGTTGGACGCATAGAAGTTGCAGTTGCCCCCTCAAATAGTAATCGGCTTTATGCACTATTAGCGAGCACTTCTAGTGCTACAAATGGTCAATGCCTAGGAATTTATCGTACCGATAATGGTGGCGATACCTGGACGGCCGTTGATAATCCAGCTGCAGTTGGGATGAGTAGCTTTACCCGCAATCAGGCTTGGTTTGATTTGATCTGTGCTGTAGACCCTAATAATGAAAACGTAGTATGGATTGGCGGAGTAGACCTACTCCGCTCAAATAATGGAGGGCAGACTTGGACGCAAATGACCCAATGGTTTGGGGGTTCTGGCTTGCCTTATGTTCATGCTGATCAACATGAAATTATATATGCGCCCGGTAATTCTTCCATCATGTATTTTGGCAACGATGGAGGGGTTTGGCGCTCGAATAATGGGGGAAATACAATCGTCGAAAAAAACACTGGCTACAATGTAACACAGTTTTATTCTGGTTCTATTCACCCAGGAGCTGGCGTAGATTACTTCATCGGAGGTACACAAGACAACGGCACTCAACAGTTTACTCAAGCAGGCATAAATGCGACCGTAAGAGCTTGGGGGGGAGATGGCGGTTTTACGCATATTGATGAGGATGAACCTAATATTCAAATAACTGCTACGACTTATCAAAATTATAGGTTGACTACAAACTCCTGGCAGAGTTCTTCTGGAATGGGGTCTGGTACACAAGATGGTAGCTTTATTAACCCAACAGATTATGACGGCGAAGCAAATATTCTTTACTGCTCTTATGCACAAGGACAGATTTACCGAATCTCAAATATTGGTGCCTCTCGATCTGAAACCATACTAGATATTGCCGAATTTGGTGGTGGCCGTATTCGCCACTTACAAGTTTCTCCTAATGCTGCGAATCGAGTATTTGTAGGTTTAAGTAATGGACGAGTTATCAGGCTCGATAATGCACATACTGCAAACCCAACTGCAACTCGCTTAAATGTTGGCGGCGGTCCAGGAGGCAGTATCTCTTGTATTGCAATCGCGGGGAATAACGATAATCATTTGCTTGTAACAGCCAGTAACTTTGGCATCGTTAGCGTTTGGGAAACCTTTGATGGGGGCAATTCTTGGTTTGATCGTGAGGGAGATCTTCCTGATATGCCCGTTCGTTGGGCATTATTCAATCCTAACGATCCTAACCAAGCGCTAATAGGTACAGAACTTGGCGTTTGGGTTACAGAATCCTTAAATGATGCCAACGTCCAGTGGATACCATCTAGTAGTGGTATGCCAAACACTAGGGTAAGCATGCTTCAGATGAGACCTGATCAAACGG
>JBCAWW010001142.1:0-2096 GCA_038534415.1 Bacteroidota bacterium
TATCAGTATGTTACTCTCTAGTGATATTTCTCAATCATCTCTTGAGTACGCTGAGGTTGGCCTGAGCTATTTTACTCATTATTTACTCGAAGGCATCGAAAAAGGCTACGCCAATAAAAATAAGGATAACTTGATTACGATTCAGGAAGCCTTTGACTACGTCAAGCTCAATGTCCAAGTCCTAACCCAAAACCAGCAGATACCGACTATCGGCGGCGATTTTGATCAATCCATCGTCATGCGCTTGCTTTGATTACATCCAATCTTTTTTGGTAGTCTCCACCTGGTAAAGCACAAAATCACGAAGGCTTTCGGCCTGCCGCAATTCGATATAGGGAATTCTCACATCTCCCGCAGCAGTATACAGTACTAGATCGGCTAAGTCTTTTCTCGCCTGATATGGACTTTGTTTGATACTTACAGATTGGACTTTGTACCAGGCTAATAAAGTATGTTTAGAGGCAATAATGCCTTCATGAATTAGGAGGGTTTGTTCGTTTATATACCAGCGATAGCGTTTTTGAAAGCGATTGCTAGCCGCCCAAATCAACAACACAAAGCCCAGCCAAGCCAAGGCCCAAAGCCCAGCATTAGCGTAGGTAATCCCACCAAAAAACATCGCCGGAATGATGCCAAAGTAAAGCGTCATACGCCCTACATATCGCCTGCTGATTTGATGCTCCGTATAGTCTAATTGATCCGATGATGGGATGATTTCTTCTACGATCTTATGCTTTTCAGCATCTTGACAACCTGGAATCGTGATCGCTTGCTTTCGTTTTACCTCTTGGCTAGAAGCCTGAAAGAGGCGTACCGTGCTTAGGCCCATCAATTGTCTGAGAGGGTTGGTGGCCCATTTTACGAGCTGTATTTTGTTGCGAGCGGCAGCCTGTTCACGGCGATTAAACAAGCCCGCATTGATGCGAAAGCCTTTTTCCGTTCGCCAAAGGCGAAAATCATAATACTGTAAAATCGTTCTGACCAAGCTGACCACAAAAGAGACGATCAAGAGTGTAAGGGCCAAACTCCCAATCAAGAGTAAACTTGACCCGATCATGAAATCAGAGATGCCGTCAAATAATTTATTCCACGCTTCACTGGATTCTCCTTCTACTAGCTGGTAAAGACTAAATGCCCCTCCCAAGAGAATGCCTGCTGTCCGGATATGGTTTTCGGTGATGCCAATCAGGCTAAGGTCCCTAAGCCCTAGATGGATTACTTCTTGTTCCTCTACCGGGCTCGGTAGGGGGGTACTGCTTTCTTCTTCTCCTTCGTCTGTTGCTTTTTCGCCCTCCATTGCGGCCTTTTGGGCGAGGATAAAGGCTCTTATTTCTTCTGCCTTCGGCCGAACGAGGGCATCAATATTCAATTCTGCTTGGGCGGAGCCAGCCGTATCGATATTGAGTTGGACGACGTCGAGTGCTTGGTGAAATAAATTTTGCTCAAAAGAGATGGTCTGGATGCGATCAAAGGGGATGCCCGTTCGTTTGCGACCAATGACGCCGGATTCAATGATCAATTCGTCTCCCTCTACATAGAAGGTATAGCGAAAGTAGGCCAGTAGGGCATAGATTAATTGTGCCGCTAAGATGGCAATCACCCCTGTCAGGACGTAGGTCATGGTATTATCCCCTTGTTGAAAGGCAACGATCAGGATCAGGGCAAAAAAGGTCCGCACCATCCTTTTGAGATAGCGGTAAAGGATAAAAACCACGGCAACGGGTGATTGACGCTGTGGTTCCGTTAGCGGTAACTCAGGCGTCATGGCCAGTGATTTTTTGGAGGATAAATGTCTTCATTTCCTTGGCTCGCTCAGGGCTCAAGCCCGGCACGCTCAGGTCGCTGCTGCTACCGCCAGCGGTAAAAACCTTCAAAGTAGAGAGCCCAACAGCCCGCTCTATCGGACCTTGATCCACCTCTACATGCTGCACACGACTAAAGGGGACGGTCGTAATCTTATGCCACAACCAGCCACTACGATAACTGAGATCATGCGCCCTCAGGCTATAGGCTTTGCGGTGGTAGCCTTTGGCGAACGCTAAAAAGATAAATCCAGTAAGCAGTATCACGCCAATCCAAACGCCAATTTTGACCAT
>JBCAWW010001143.1:0-2086 GCA_038534415.1 Bacteroidota bacterium
TTGTAAACGCGGCCGACCCAAACATCAAGTTTGATGTGAACTTCTTGATAGAAAATCGCCGTGATTGGCTCGCATGGAGTGCATTGGGTCGTAGCTACAAAGATGATAGCCCTCATAACAATGTCGCCGTTACGGAACATGTAAACTGGGATTATTTTGAAGTTTCAGCTTTATCGACCTTAACGGGTACTGCTGGTTCCTTGTATGATGGTGATGTGTTGACCTTGACCCACGATCCGGTTGATTACTCCTTGGGTGGTCAGTTAGGTATCGGAGCCAATGATAAAGATGATACCTATGGCTTTAGTGCTTGGTTTGGCTGGAGTGGCATGCTTGGAGGTATGAATTATGGCAGCCACGGTGATGTCAATGTCGATCTAAACTGTAGTGAGTCTCCATGCTCTCAGTTCACCAATGATGCTGTGAGTGTTGCTCCTAGAGCGATCCTCGAAGGTCCATACGATATGACTGATGGCAAGATGAAGGATGATCTTAGAACGCTTTCTTACCTGCCTACGACTGAGCCTTATACGGCCTTAGGATATACTCCAGTAGGAAGCACAGGGGGCGAAAGCATCTCTGCCGCTAGCTTGAGTGTTACCGGCGATAATGCGATTGTCGATTGGGTTTGGGTAGAGCTACGTGATGCGACTGATCCATTGGTCGTAGTGGCGGCAAGAGCAGCCCTGATCCAGCGTGATGGTGATATTGTTGATACCGATGGTATTTCAGCGGTATCGTTCGACGGAGTCGCTCATGCTAATTACTACTTTGCGATCAAGCACCGTAACCACCTCGGTATCATGACGCAGACGCCGGTAAGCCTTAACGATACGCCTACCCCCCTCAATTTCATGGATGGTAGTGCGCCTACTTACGGGTCTAATGCGCAAAACCCCATTGGTGCCACTGGCAACTACTGCATGGTAAGTGCCAATGTAACCGGAGATAAAGTAATCGATGCGGCTGACCGTAGCTTACTTTGGAACGAGCGCTCGACGATCGGTTACAAACGTTCTGACGCAACTTGTGATGGTGCCACCGACGCTGCTGACCGTAGCGCTGGCTGGAACAACCGCAGCCGTGTAGAACAAATTCCAGATTAATACTGCTACCCCCGAGGAAACCAATTGTGCGTTTCCTCGGGCCTATTTTTATAAACCTAATTCATCAACTGATGCAAAAAATTACCTTAAGTTTCTTCTTGCTCTTTTTTGCGCTAGGACAAGGCCTTTACGCCCAAGGGGTGAAAGGGACTGTCTCTATTGCCAATGAAAAGGTCGTAGGTACCGACTATTATTTTGATGTCTATCTTGCGACTCGGGCCACCACCACAGGAGATTTGTACCTCGCAGATGCGGACTTTCGCATTACTTTTGATAACTCTTTATTTACCAATCCTGACTTTTTTAAGCGAGATAGTACCTACAGTATAGTGGTGCCGGGCTTTGGTACCTTCAATTATGTTATTGGCTATTGTTCTCTTGAGCCTACCAATAATATTGTAAGTAATGTTTTGTCTACCCAGCAAAGCTACAATAGCAAGACAGTGCCCTCTATCAATGGTAATGTACTCTCTGTCGAGCTTTCCGGCTCCAATCCTTCTTCACAGACAGTATTTGACGATGGCATCGCCAAGATTGACGGTACCACGCTTACCCATCGCATTGGTCGCTTTTATATCTCAGGCTACAACGGAACGGGTAATCCCAATTTGGCCTTCGATTTCACCAGCTTACTCTCTACGCAGGTGTTTACTTATGCCAATGTGGCCCCCACTTTTACCTCTAGTGCCGCCGATATACAGGCTGCGACTTTTCCGGTAGAATGGTTGAGCTTTACGGCAGACAAACTCAATGACAATACGGTGAAACTCAATTGGGTTACAGGTAGCGAAATCAATAATGATCGCTTTGTTATCGAGAAGCGTCTTGAAAACGGTGAATTCAAATCATTGGGCGAAATGAAGGGTGCGGGCTTCTCTGAAGTGCCTTCTTATTACGAGTATGAAGATCGTAGCCCAATGGCTGAGAAATCAGAGCTCCCATCAAAGTCGATTTGCTGGATACGATAGTATACTTTCTCA
>JBCAWW010001144.1:0-2085 GCA_038534415.1 Bacteroidota bacterium
TGAAAATCGTCTTACTCACTCCTAAAACAAAAAGCCTCAAAGTGATGGTTTAAAGACGGCAAAAAAACGGCCGGGTGTCGCCAAGGGGGGTAGGCAATGTATAAGCGTGGTCAATGATATGTTAGGCGTGAAGCTGAAGGGGGAGATGTAGCAGTCGCAGAGAGCGATTTTGGCTGGATTTTGCTTGGTTTGAGAAGTTTTTCGCTCAATTTGATCATGTTTTGGGGGGATTACTGCTGCGCAGAACGCTCATTTTAGACGGCACAAAATGTTGCGCCGCTACTTTTCAAATCCTCTCGCGGGTGATTCACGAAATGCGTTTTGCAAAGCAAAAAGCAATCAATTACCTCCTAGCATGACGCCCCCTCGGCGGAAAGGGGATGTGTAATCGCCCCAGAATGTTTTAAATCATTCCCCAAAACACTTAGACAAAGTCTAGGTTTTGATTGTGCTTTCCTTCAATCATATCAAACCCAGTGAAACATGAATCTTAAATATCTCTTCAGTTTAATCGTACTTTTCGGAGCTCTCGGCCTCAACGCCCAGCAGTCAGAAGTGGCTCTCATCGGTGATCCGGATTCCAAGATCAAATTGCGCGCCTCCGCCGAGTTAGGCTATGTGGCTGCTCTGAGCCACAAAATCCAGTTTAGCAATGCTGGCACTTATTACGATTACGTCAAAGATGGTGGCCAAGACGTGCTTTTCCCCTTTACTCGCCTTTCGCTCGATATGGAGATCGGCCGCAATACGATTACTCTTTTGTATCAGCCGCTACGCCTCGAATCGGAGGTCTTATTGAGTGAGGATTTGATAGTAGATGACTTGACGTTCCCCGCAGGGATCGGCATTCGCAACCTTTATAACTTCCCTTTTTATCGTATCAGCTATATGCGTGAGGTACTACCCAATCGTCCGAGGGCTTATTTTTCTTGGGGCGGGACGGTCCAAATTCGTAATGCGACAATTTCTTTTGAGTCATTGGATGGCAGCCTCTTTCGCACCGACCGCAATGTGGGCATTGTACCGGCCTTCAAATTACGTACGGGTACCCTGATTGGCTCCAACTTTTTTGCAGAAATTGAAGCCGACGGGATTTACGCACCCGTGAGCTATCTCAATGGTAGCGATAACGAAGTAGTGGGCGCAATCTTAGACGGTAGTTTCCGGATTGGAGCCAACCTACGTTCTGACCGACTCTTTCTCAACCTACGCTATTTAGGGGGCGGTGCTGTCGGTACGAGCACTGATGACGAAGGGCCCGGCGATGGCTATGTCCGCAATTGGTTGCATTTTTTGACCGTAGGCATCGGCTATAGTTATCAGTTTTAGGTTTGAGTATAAAGCATTTTAGTAGCGTGTATTTAGACAAGAGCAGCTAGTGCAAAGATTTATAGTAGGCGATCCTATCGAGCTAGAATTATCGCTTCTCTTACTCCTAAATACTCCTGTCTTAATACCATTGTCTTAATACTAGTAGGAGGCATTGAACCGAGCTTAGTTTGACGCGTATGATTGCTTAGAATCCTTAAGCCCGCCGCGATGAACAAAGCCCCGCTTCTCTGCCTCCTATTTCTTTTGGCCAACTTCACGAGCCAAGCCCAGTACAAATTACCTACTGCCGAGATCCTTGCTGCCAATCAGATCCAAAAAATCAAAGTCAAGTGGGTTACTTTGCCTTCTATCTCTCCCAAGGGCGAAGTCTTGGATAATACCACCAGCTTTGGCAAGAACTTTTGGTACAAAACCTATTTTATCAATTCCTTTGGGCAAGTAGATTCTATCCATCGCATGAATGGGCAATGGGAAGTGTTTGAAAAAGAGATTTTTGCCTATGACGCCCAGCAGCGCTTGATCAGGCTAGCTACGATCACCGCAGATGGCAAGGAAAAATCCTTACAGACCGTCTGTAAAACGCCAGAAGGCGACTGGCATTATCAGCTTTGGAGTCTAGGCCGCCTAGAACGAGAAATTATCAGTCGCGCCGATAGCCTGGTAGAGCGGAGCATCCTGCATCGGCCAGATGCTTATTGCGTGGAAGCCTATGATTTTGAGCAAGAGATCAATACCCTGACTTGGTACCATGAA
>JBCAWW010001145.1:0-2081 GCA_038534415.1 Bacteroidota bacterium
GTGTAGACCAAAAACAAAAATCATACATCAAGCCCGATTTTTTATACAATTTAGAGAAGTCTCAGCTAGTATATTTGTAATCATAAATGATCTTATATGTCGCAAACGACAACTCAGTATATAGAACTTAGCGTCAAGGGCATGACCTGCACCAACTGCGCCTTGGGCATTGAACGCTATCTAAAAAAGGAGGGCTTGAACGAAGTGCAAGTTGACTTTGGTAATGAAGAAGTCAGTTTTGAACTGATCGAAGCCAATAAACTGCCCACCTTCATCAAAGGCATCGAGAAGTTGGGCTTTGAGGTCGTCAAGGATGATACCGCAGCTAGTGGGATGAGCGCAGTCGAAAAATACTTCTATCTCAGTCTGCCTTTTACCTTTCTCCTGATCCTGCATATGTTTTTGCCACACGGGATTTTGCACAATCCTTGGGTGCAATTTGGCTTAGCATTGCCGGTCTATCTGATTGGGATGTACCATTTTGGTCGTTCTGCTTGGTATTCTTTACAATCAGGGGTCCCCAATATGGATGTCCTGATTGCGATGGGGATTACAGCCGCTTTTGGCTATAGTTTGTATGGGACTTTGATCGAGGCCGGGCCAGATTTTTTGTTTTACGAAACGGCGGCCAGTATCGTCACTTTGGTCCTTTTGGGCAATTTGTTGGAGCATAGATCCGTCCAAAGAACTACCTCCGCGATCAAGGATCTAAGTGAGTTGCAACCTACTATGGCTCAGCGATTAGTTGTTTCACCCTCCGGGGAACGCTTGGAAGAAGTGCCAAGCAAGGAAATCAATAAGGGCGACCTCCTTATGGTCAATGAAGGAGATCAAATCGCAGCTGATGGTATTTTATTGGCGGGCGAAGTAGAGATTGATGAGTCGATGATCAGTGGGGAAAGTTTGCCCGTTCATAAACAAAAAGGCGACAAACTGATCGGAGGGACCATCGTGGTTTCAGGCAACCTCAAAATGGAAGCCACAGCTACCGGCAAAAAGACCACCCTGTCTATGATCATTGATCTGGTCAAAAAAGCCCAAGCCGATAAACCCAATATCCAGCAATTAGCCGATAAGATCAGCGCGGTATTTGTACCCGCAGTATTGACCGTATCCCTGCTGACTTTTTTGTTGTCTTATCTGGCCTTTGATGTCAGCTTGCAAGCCGCGATCATCCACAGTGTGGCGGTCTTAGTAATTGCTTGCCCTTGTGCGATGGGCTTGGCTACCCCAACAGCAGTCATCGTCGGGATAGGACGTGCTTCTAAAAAAGGAATCCTAATCAAGGGAGGCCGTACACTTGAAACCTTTGCTAAAATACAACGGATCGTATTTGATAAGACGGGTACTTTGACTACAGGCGCATTTTCGATTGCTGATTTTGTGGTGGAGGCCGGCCTTGCCGAACGCGCAAAATCGATCATCTTAGCGATGGAGCAACGTTCTTCTCACCCTATTGCAAGATCTTTAAGCCGGGCCCTCAAAGATCATCCAGCAGCTAAATTGAGTGAGATCAAAGAGCTCAAAGGCAAGGGGGTAGAGGCCTATGATGCTGATGGCAATCATTTCCAATTAGGGAGTTATCATTGGTTAGCTGGGGCAGGACTTGAAGCAGGATACGATCTTTATCTACTGGAAAACAATCAACTCCTCGCCAAACTCACTATCCAAGACGAAATACGGCCCGAAGCCCATGTTATGATGGACTTTCTCAAGGCAGAGGGTATCCAAACGGTACTGCTTAGCGGTGATCGTCAAGAAAAGTGCGATCTCCTCGCTGCCCAATTGGGTATCAATGAGGTGTATGCCGAACAACTGCCGGAGCAAAAACTTGCCCTCATTGAGCAGTTTGCTAGCGAAAAACCTACTGCCATGATTGGCGATGGGATCAATGATGCGCCTGCATTGGCAGGCGCTAGTGTAGGCATCTCCCTCGGCAATGCTACCGAAGTGGCTATTCAATCGGCTCAGGTCATCCTGCTCAACGAAAATTTACAATTAATCCCAGAGCTATTTAAAGTCAGTAAGCACACAGTTTTGACGATAAAGCAAAACCTGTTCTGGGCCTTTTTCTATAATGT
>JBCAWW010001146.1:0-2076 GCA_038534415.1 Bacteroidota bacterium
CAATTGATCGCCTTAGCAAGGATCCGAGCACAGGTCGTCTTGCCTACCCCACGAGGGCCGGAAAACAAAAATGCATGCGCCAATTGATCCAGCAGTATCGCACTACGCAAGGTATTCGTGATATGGCTCTGGCCAACCACTGAGGCAAAAGTGCCTGGACGATACTTACGGGCTGAGACGATATAATTGCTCATAGGGCAAAGCTACAAAAATTTAGGACGTATGGAAGCCAAGATTTTAACCGCTTTATCAGATTTAGAAGCTTACATTATTGCAAGCCGTAAATGGGTATCGTAAATTAGCGCGCTGTAAATAAAGAATCATGCCAGAAAAAATTCAGATTAGCCTTCCCGACGGTTCCAATCGCTCCTATGATAAAGGGACGACTGGAATGGATGTCGCTCGCGACATATCCGAAGGGCTGGCTCGTAATGCCTTATCTATCAAGTTTAACGGTGAAGTACGCGATCTCAATCGTCCATTGGAAACAGATGGTACCTTAGCGATCCTCACGTGGCGGGATGAAGAAGGCAAAACGACACTCTGGCACTCCTCGGCTCACATCTTGGCCGAGGCCGTTGAGGCCCTATATCCTGGTGTAAAACTCGGAATTGGCCCTGCAATTGAAAGAGGTTTTTATTATGATATTGATTTTGGCGACTACGAATTCGGAGCGAATGACTTCGCCAAGATTGAAAAGAAATTTATCGAGCTCGCGCGTTCTGGGGAAACTTTTGAACGTAGAGATATCAGCAAAGCCGAAGCGGCTAAACACTATGCCGATATCGGCAATGAGTATAAGGAGGAGTTGATCGAAGGCCTTGAAGATGGTAACATTACTTTTTACCATTCTGGCAACTTCACCGATCTCTGTAAGGGACCTCACATCCCCAACTCCAAAGTGATCAAAGCCGTCAAAATCCTAAGCACTGCTGGGGCTTATTGGCGTGGCAATGAAAATAATCCGCAGATGACTCGTTTGTATGCGATTTCTTTTCCCAAGAAATCAGAACTAAACGAGTATCTCGAAATGCTAGAGGAAGCCAAAAAACGCGATCACCGCAAGATTGGCAAGGAGTTAGAGCTTTTTACTTTTTCGGAAAAAGTAGGGATGGGCCTACCGATGTGGTTGCCCAAGGGCACGCGTCTGCGCGAAACCCTAGTAGATTTCCTTAAAAAGGTACAAGAAAAAGAAGGCTACCAGCAGGTCATCACGCCTCACATCGGGAAAAAAGAACTCTATGTAACTTCCGGACACTATGAGAAGTATGGCAAGGATTCATTCCAGCCGATCAGCACTCCTCATGAAGGCGAAGAGTTTTTGCTCAAGCCGATGAATTGTCCCCACCACTGTGAGATATTTAAAACTCGTCCTCGCTCCTACCGCGATCTGCCCTTGCGATTAGCAGAGTTTGGCACTGTATATCGCTACGAGCAAAGTGGCGAACTACACGGTTTGACGCGCGTGAGAGGCTTTACTCAGGACGACGCGCATATCTTCTGCCGCCCCGACCAGGTCAAGGAAGAATTTATGAAGGTGATCGACATTGTTCTTTACATCTTTAAGGTTCTTGACTTTAAAGACTATAAGGCACAGATCTCGCTGCGTGATCCTGAAAACCCAGACAAATATTTTGGTAGCCAAGAGCAATGGGACGCGGCCGAACAAGCCATCATCGATGCTGCGGCTGAAAAAGGCTTAGATACCGTAACCGAACTAGGCGAAGCGGCCTTTTATGGTCCAAAACTAGACTTTATGGTTCGTGATGCCCTACGGCGTGAATGGCAGCTAGGTACGATTCAGCTTGACTACCAATTGCCAGATCGCTTTGAGCTTGAATATACTGGAGCAGATGATAAGCCTCATCGCCCTGTCATGATCCACCGTGCGCCATTTGGTTCATTGGAGCGTTTTGTGGCAGTATTGATCGAGCACACTGCAGGAGACTTCCCGCTTTGGTTGGCTCCGACGCAGGCGATTTTGCTGCCGATTAGTGATCGTTTCAACGGCTACGCCGAACGCATCCAAGAGCAGCTAGCAATGGAAGGCTTTAGAGCAGAACTAGACGGCAGAGC
>JBCAWW010001147.1:0-2073 GCA_038534415.1 Bacteroidota bacterium
GCGCTGGTGATACCGCTGCTGAAGAAGCGCTTTATCTCGCCAAGCTTTGTCCTACGGTCCACATGTTGATCCGTCGCGACGAAATGCGTGCTTCTAAGATCATGCAGGCTCGTGTCAAAAACAATCCTAACATCAAGGTCTATTGGAACACTGAAGCCTATGATCTAGTTGGAGACGAAAGTGGCAAAGTCGCGGGTGTCAAAGTACGCAACAATCAGACTGGCGAAGAGCAGCATATCGATGCTAGCGGCTTCTTCGTAGCGATTGGGCACAAGCCTAATACCGACATCTTCAAAGGTCAACTTGATCTAGACGAAGCGGGTTATATCATCAACAAAGCAGGTACTTCTCAGACCAATATCGAAGGCGTATTTGTCGGCGGTGATGCTGCGGATAATGTATATCGCCAAGCCGTTACCGCTGCCGGTATGGGCTGTATGGCTGCCTTGGATGCAGAACGTTGGTTGGCTGCTCGCGAAGCAGTGATCGAAGGCGTTTAATATCCCCCAAGATTTATTTGAGCCGAAAAGTTGTCGATTGGGCAACTTTTCGGCTTTTTTGTGCCCGAAAAGAGCAAACTGATCTCTTACCGTCATTTAATGAAAGCAGATGAACACCACCGCCTTACAGCAAACGCTAGTTGACTTAGCCAAAGAAGCGGGCAAAGCGATACTTGCCGTCTATCACGATGAAAGCGCCTTTGATCGAGTCGATTTTAAGGCAGATGACTCCCCCCTCACACTCGCGGATCAGGCCGCTCACAATGTGATCGTAGCGGGTTTGGAAAAAGCGACCCCTGAGATCCCGATCTTGTCAGAGGAAGGTAAGCATCTCCCCTTCGAGGAACGCCAAAACTGGTCCCAATTATGGGTGGTCGATCCCCTCGATGGCACCAAAGAGTTTATCAAGCGCAACGGAGAGTTTACCGTCAATATCGCCCTCGTCGAAAATGGCGCCGTCATCATGGGCTGCGTGTATGTACCCGTGCAAGACTTGAGCTATTTTGCCGCCAAGGGCGAAGGAGCCTTTGTGATGAGAGGCGATGCTCCCGCGGAGAAAATCGAAGTGGCCAAATTTAATAAAGCAGATAAGGGATTACGCTTGGTCTGCTCACGTTCGCATATGAGTCCAGAGGTCGAAGCCTATGTCAAACAGTTTGATGATCCCGAATTGGTCTCCATGGGCAGCTCTTTGAAACTGCTAATGATCGCCGAAGGCAAAGCAGATATCTACCCCCGCCTCGCTCCTACCATGGAGTGGGACACCGCCGCCGCCCAAATAATTGTAGAAGAAGCAGGAGGAACGGTCATCAATCATGAAACTGGCACGGCTGTTGTATATAACAAACCGAACTTATTGAACCCGTACTTTATCGTTTTTGGCGCACACTGAAGACCTCTGAAGAGACGGACCTAATATCTAATATCGAGGCGGTCATCCCTGGCAGGGTGATCGCTTTTTGTTTTTTAGCTGCTTCGCAGAACGCTTCTCTCAATAAATTTAAAATTAGAGACAAGCGTTCTGCGAAGCAGGCCTAGTCCTCCCCATTAGCCCAATATCCATTTTCATTCAGCGACAAACTTTGTTACTTGTAGGCTCAAACCCTTAGAGATCATGCGGCAACTCCTTCTAGTCCTAATCCTTGCGAGCCTAAGTCTGAGCGTTCTGGGACAGCAACAACAAGACGCTCCCTATCAATATCATCGAAAACGAGACATCGGCCTGAGCCTAGGTATAGGCGCTTTGAGTTTGACGGGACATTATCTGCAACGCCAGCTGACACCACTCAGTGAGCTACAACTGAACCAACTCGACCCCAATGATGTCAATTCTTTTGACCGAGGCACCATTGGCAATTGGGATCCACAGGCAGCGACGCTTAGCGATGTATTATTGGGAGCGAGCTTATTGGTTCCATATGCTCTCCCTTTACTCAAAAAAGAGTTTCGCGACGATCGGCTAGACCTCATGATCATGGGCTTTCAAACGATGGTTTATGCCGACCTGGCGAAACTCTTTTTTGAGTAAAGGGAGAGCATATGGAACCAATAAGCTCGCTCCCAATAATACATC
>JBCAWW010001148.1:0-2072 GCA_038534415.1 Bacteroidota bacterium
AAAAAATTATGACTACCTATACCCTTAATAAAATCGGCCTTCAAGAAGAACAAGCCGCTCTTCTTGCCGAAAAGCTCAATACATTATTGGCCCATTACACGGTGTTTTATCAAAATACGCGTGGTTATCACTGGAATTTGAAAGGAGAAAAGTTTTTTGAACTCCACTTAAAGTTTGAAGAATTATATAATGATCTTCAAATCAAGATAGATGAGATTGCAGAGAGGGTGTTGACCCTCGGTCATACGCCTTTTCATACCTTCGACGATTTTCAGGCTCACTCAGGTATCAAACCTACTCCAAATGTAACGGATGGTTTTACGGGGGTGGCACATGTCCTGAACGCCTTTGGACATCTACTACGCCTGCAGCGAGAACTGCTGGGCTTGTCCGAAGCGGGGAATGACGAAGGTACCAATGCGCTGATGAGTGATTACATCAGAGAACAAGAGAAATTAGTGTGGATGTACTCTGCTTTTGCAGGGTAATAGTAGTGTGTGTGTGGCGACTTGGGCGTCGCCCAGTTAAATGGCGTTTTCGATGTGCCGATCTACTCAGTAGATCGGCACTTATCTTTTGATTTAGCTTGCCTGCTATCAGCTGGCCATTGGGATAGAAAAACGGAAGGTAGTACCTACACCCAATTGGCTATTGACGAAAACGGAACCACCATTTTTTTCTACATATTCTTTGACCAGTAAGAGGCCAAGCCCTACGCCTTTTTCGCCTGCAGTACCGGTACATGATTTTTTACCGACGATTTGAAAAAGATTGGCTACTTGCTCTTCTTTCATGCCGACTCCAGTATCGGTGACTTTGATGCAAATCGATCGGTTGGGCAATTGCTCATAGCCAATGTAAACGCTGTCTTTGGGATTGGTAAATTTGAGCGCATTACCAATAAGATTGCGGAGTACTATTCGGACTTGATTTTTATCGCCGCGGATCATCAATGGTCGATTGAGATAGTTGACGATTTTTACTCTTTTTTCTTTGGCAGTTGATTGATAGAGACTACACATCTCCTTGGCAAGGTGACTAATATCAAAGTTTTCGATTTCTTGTGTTTCTCCTGCCATTTGGCTCTTTGACCAGTCTAGTAGATTTACCATAACGTTACCTATATTTTCAATTTTGTGGCTAATATCTGATTTGATTTTGCTTAGATCCGAGGCTTGTAATATCTCTGGGTCTAGCATATTGGTGATGCCCTGCAAGGAGTAAATAGGGCTTCTTAAGTCGTGCGAGATGATGGAAAATAGTTTGTCCTTTTGCTGATTGACTTTGCGCAATTCCTGTGCTTGTATTTCGATTTCATTCTTTTGCTCCAAGAGCTCAGAGGTCTGAATATCAACCTGATAAGCCAATTGTATCTTTTGCGACTTGATAAAGGAAAAGCGTAGGAATATAAAGGAGATGATCAGGCCCAAGGGGCTCACGATTAGGATGAGCCTAGCCCACCAAGTTTGCCACCAAGGGGGGAGGATTTTTATTTTGATGCGGCGAGGGTTTGGGCTCCAAGCATCATCGCGGTTGGCTCCCGTGACCATAAATACATAATCTCCTGGATCTAGATTGGTATATGTGGCCGTTTTTTGCTGATCTACATAATTCCAGTTCTGGTCAAATCCCTCTAGCTTATAGGCGTATTGATACTTTTCGGGGCTGGTCAGCCCTAGGCCATTATAATCAATCGAAAAGGCTGTCTGGCTCTTGTTAAGGGTTATTTGATCGATAGTATTGATGTGGGCAGGCAGTACCGCACTCTTACCCCCAATGGAAACTGCCTTATTGAATAATTTGAAATTGGTGAACTGGATTTTGGGCGGAAAAGGATCTGTTTTAAACTCATCTGGATCGATGTGATTAAAACCATTGATGCCGCCTAGGAAAATCTCACCTGCCGAGCTTTGATAACTCGCATTCCTAAAAAATTCATTTGCCTGCAAGCCATCAGCTTTTGAATATAGTTCAAACTCAAAGCCTTCCTGAGTCTCTATCATTTGACTGAGACCCTTTGTTGTGCTAATCCAAAATACCCCATTCTTATCCTGAATGATTTCTTGGATGAC
>JBCAWW010001149.1:0-2071 GCA_038534415.1 Bacteroidota bacterium
TTTTGTTTCTGTACCTAGTTCGAATGGTTTTGGGCCAAAGCTTTATGAGCTCGAGAGCGGTACAAACCCGCCATCATCTCAAAAATGGCCATGTTTCGATGATTATTGAGACTCTCCCGGATGCTTGTTTTCTCCCTTTGGGTCAGGTGCCAACTTAGCGAAGCGGGCTGCTCAAATGACTCGCGAGGATACTCGATCGGTACTACTTCTACAGGACCTTTGTACCATTCTTGCATAAATTCTAGCAAATAGTCATTGGCCATATCTCTAGCCTCTGCCATCGAGTAAAGCCCGCCGCCCAATGGACGCATCATGCTGCTAAACATATTGGGCTTCTCGCCAAAACGAATCGGATCTTCCCGATAATTGTCGCGAATCTGGATGAAATATACACCCGAAGTATTTTCGGCAAACCACTCTCTAAATTCAAACAGATATTTGACGGCGGTCTGCGTACCATAATTGTCAATAGCGCCTGCGTCCATAACTTGCATAGCTGGCTCACTCGGAAGCTCAACAATCGGCAAAACATAAGGGAAGGTAGCGTTCATCCGCAAAGCGGTCGTCAATAACAAACTATCTGCATCATGAGCCGCAAACATCCGACTAAATTCTATGCCCGAGGCTTTCGAAAGATAAGAGTCCGTAATACGGTTGGGGCGCGTCAAATAAGAGACCGGATTGGAAGCAATATAAAGTTTACGCCCTTGATTGAGGACGGTCGGTGTCAGGATTACGGGGGGGATTTCTCCGTTCGCCTCAGCGAACGCATAGTCTCCTAGTCTGCGACCGGCAAATTCGGGTAGGTTCTCCGCCAATTGCTCGTCAAAGCTAAATCCTCCATCGCGATTGTATACTTGACCATCTAGTTTTACTTTTTCATTGGGCAGCAGCATATCGGCATACTGCGTAAAAAAGAGCCGATTGAGTAGATCACGGGAGATGTTTTCGCCATAGGCTTTGTCTTGCATATTAATCTCCTCTTGCTGCCGGAGCCACTGCAATTCTCGGTAGTAAGACAAACCGATCATACCTCCAGAGGCGCCCGTCATCAAGCGGGTTTCATCTGCCAACTGCCCATCACTAAGGCTGTCAAGTCGTTGCAACACTCTAAAAGTCCAATAGGCTGAACGTAAGCCACCACCCGAAGCGGTCAAGAAGAAAGCTCTTGGCTTGGTTTGGGGCCCATATTTGGCCTGATAGTTGGCTTTCCACTTTTCGAGATAGGCGATTGTAGCGGCCCTATCGGCTTTATAACTGCTTTCATTGGCCAATTGGTCGAGTGCATCTTTTTCGTATGCCGCACGCGGAACGTCATATCTCAAGCCGTAGGCCGGGTTGTGTTCTTCTAGCAGGTCGAGATGATTGCAAGCGCCTAGCAGTACCAAGGATGAAACGACTAGCGTTGCGCCCAGGCGTCTAAACCAAAAACTCACTGCTCCTACGATCATCATCAACAAGGAAAATACAATCAATATGCTCGCCCCAGCAGGGATTTGAAACCAACTGATATGCTCAAAGGTGCCCAGCATAGCGATCATCAAGAAGACCAATACTTGCAAGATGAGCAGCTTACCGTGGTGCTGCGAAAGCGAATAAACCAACTCCCGCAGGCGTGTATTGGGCATCTCGCCTACCTTTTCGACTTTAAGAAGGCCGACTAAATAGTGATCGGCTCGTTTTTGAGATTTTAGCGCTGTTTTTGCCTTGCTCAAGATGACAAAGCGTCTCCGCCATGCATCCATCTTGACAAAGCGTTTTTCTAGCCTTTGTCCCAACCATTGAAATACGGTATGTTGGGCAAAGAAGTAGCTGGCCGAAACCAAAAACATCAACAATATCCCGAGTATGACCCCACCGATATTTTCGATTACGATCCAATTAAAGGCGCCTTGATGCGCTATCTGATAATTGATAAAATAGGAAATGTAAACCAGCAAAAATCCGCCGGGCACAATCATATTATTGAGCGAAAGCACATAGAATGGACTCTTATGCTGCCCTAAAAAATGAAAACGATAACTCTCATTGATAAAGAGGGTGATCATATAGGCAAACAAAAAGCCGCCCA
>JBCAWW010001150.1:0-2069 GCA_038534415.1 Bacteroidota bacterium
GTAGTATTGGATGCTATACTTAGTCTTTCTTGCCGTATACAAAAGAAAAAACTAAAGCAGCTAGTGCACCCGCACCTAAATTACCGACTAAGAAAATCCAAATATCTCCCCAAGCCTTCATATTGGCAACGGTAATTCCCACTGCTACTGCAGGGTTAAAAGCACCCCCAGAGACTGCGCCTAAGGTATAGGCCATTGCCATGACGGTGAAACCAATCGCAAGACCGTAATAAGAATTACCAGCCGTGGATGAAGTGGTAGCGGTTTGTAAAACAACGTAGCAAAGTGCGAAAGCGCCCAAAAATTCTGCGATGAGTGAAGGCACCACTTCAAGGGAAGCGGGATTGGAAGACACCATACTCGCATCAACTGTTCCCAACAAATAATTAGCAGTAAGCGCAGCGATAGCAGCGCCTAAGATTTGGGACGCCATATAAGGTAGGACATCCTTAGCACTACATTTGCCTCGAATAAATACAGCAAGGGTTACAGCAGGATTGAAGTGCCCACCAGAAATATGCCCACCAGCATAAACCATGATCATCAGAGCGGTACCAATAGCAAGCGGAGCTAGCGCGCCGGCAGTACCACTGGCAGCCATTACGATTACCAACACAAAAAAGAAGGTGCCGATAAACTCAACTAAATAGTTTTTCATAGGGGAGTGATTTTTAAATTCGAATAGTAAATAGTTGATCTTAAGACCACTAGGGTCTCAGTCGGTCATCACTTCCATTTTCGAATAATTTTTTACTCCCCTATAGTAGACCAGATTTTTTGTCTAATTTGAGGGATGACTTCTGCTTCAAACCATGGATTACGGCGTCTCCACATGATATTTCTGGGAGAAGGGTGAACGAGAGGGATCACTCCCATGGGGAGATATTCACGCCAATTTTTCACGGTTTCGGTGAGTGTTTTTTTGCGGTTTTTCCCCAAATGATGTTTGATCGCGTACTGCCCGATGGCCAGGGTAATCTTGATATTGGGGAGTTTAGCAAGGAGTTTTTCTTGCCAAAGTTCAGCACATTCAGGCCTTGGGGGAAGATCACCGCGTTCGGCACGGCCGGGATAACAAAACCCCATCGGCACTATCGCCAAAATCTGAGGATCATAAAATACCTCTGGCTCCATATCTAACCACTCACGCAATCTCTTACCACTTTGATCGTCCCAAGGCACTCCACTTGCATGAACCTTGGTACCAGGAGCTTGACCAGCCAAAAGAATACGAGCCTCTTTTGCCGCACTTAATATTGGACGGGGACCAAGAGGAAGATGCGCTTCACAATTACGGCACTGACGGATTTCAGCCAATAAATGGTCGAGAGAATCCATGCTATTCGCCAGCTTCTAAAGCGGCTAGCTCTGCCTTTTGCGCATTACGTTGCACCCTACGAGAAATGGCAATACTTAGTTGGTATAGACCCATTAGCGGGAAGAATATCAATACCTGCGAAATCACATCTGGAGGAGTGATCACAGCGGAAAGTACGAGTAAAATCACGATGGCAATCTTACGGTAACGCTTCATCCCCTCCGGCGTGACAAAGCCAAGTTTGGAGAGATAGTAAACTACAATAGGCATCTCAAAGACAATCCCACCAGCAATGACAACCTGAGTAATCAGAGAAATCACTTCGCCGAAACGCCAAATGTTATCAATCTGTTCGGAGATAGAAAAGGCGGATAAGAAACGTATTGCAAAGGGAAGGATAATGAAATATGAAAAACAAATCCCGATGAAAAACAGCATGCTCATGATCGCGACATTGCCACGCATACCACTACGTTCATGCTTATGTAAGCCTGGTTTGATAAATCGCCAGACCTCCCAAATAAGATATGGAAAAGCGATAATGATCCCCATAATGATGGAGATAGAAATCGATTTTAGAAACTGTTCGGTGGGCTTTATTGCTTGTAAGGGCCCTAGGATATTACCGGTACAGGGGCCATCGCTAAATTGACACAGAAATTGATGGGTGGGGAACTCATATTCAATGGATATTTGACAATGTGATCTACTACCCCTTGCAATATGAGTTCCCCACCCATCAATTTCTGTG
>JBCAWW010001151.1:0-2069 GCA_038534415.1 Bacteroidota bacterium
CTCTATCATTGGAACTTGGCCAGCGCCATATACTGCAATGGAAGAGGATATGGTACCTCAGCCTGAAGATCCTTATGGCGTTTCTAAATACGCAGTAGAGCTAGATCTTAAGGCAGCGCACGAAATGTTTGGGCTTGATTATGTTATTTTCAGACCCCACAACGTTTACGGAGAGAATCAAAATATCGGAGATAAGTACCGCAATGTGATTGGTATTTTTATGAATCAGATCATGCAAGGGCTTCCGATGACGATCTTTGGGGATGGCGAACAAACAAGAGCTTTTAGCTATATCGACGATGTAGCAATCCCAATTGCCAATTGCGTTGATATCCCTGAGGCTTATAATGAAATCTTCAATATTGGGGCTGATAAGCCATACACGGTCAACGAATTGTCTAGTGTGATCTCAGAGGCAATGGGCGTTGAGCCCAATATCAAGCATTTACAGGCTCGTAATGAAGTCGTAGATGCTTATGCTGATCATAGCAAAGCCCATCGCGTTTTTGGCAAAGGAGCCGGCGTAAGCTTGCGTGAAGGTATTGAAAAGATGGCAGCTTGGGCCAAGGTAGTTGGGGCCCGTCAAAGCGCTGAGTTTGGCAATATTGAGATTTATGAAAAACTCCCACAAGGCTGGGAAGTAAAGGTGCCAAAATAATTAAGACTTCCTCCTAATCCTTCTCATTGTTTGCCAAATGGCGACAAATAAAAGTAGGGCAAATCCAAGCCCATAAAATAGCAGCTCTTGCCCTCGTGCGAGAGCTGTTTCATTTTGCCAGAGGCCTAATCTTTGCTCTTTTGCCTGTTTTTCGGCCTCGTAGTAATCATCCAGCCTTTCGATCTCGTATTTGCCGTACACCTTTGCGTATCCTTCTGCTATCAGCTGCAAATTGAGGTCGCGTTCCATGAAATGGACATACCTAAGATAACGGCCATAGCGATCGGTATCATCAGAAAACGCATCAGTCTGAAGCGCTACCCGCTTACCTCCTATCAAAGCCTTTAGTCGCTGCTTTGCATCCTCTGCATAATAGTCTTCGTAATAAAGCTCAGGAGTATCAATCCCCAGCATCCTGATCTTGCGCCCATCTACCAATCCAAAAGTATCCCCATCAGAGACATATGCGACTTTGACATTTTCAGCCTTTATGCTTGGAATCTGCAATAAGAAAGGAAGAATCCAACAAAATATTAGTCCGATTGATCGCATCAATTGTTATATTTTTGCAAAATTATTACACCCTCAAAGTGAGGATAAATTCCGATTGATAAAAGCATCAATGGCTTGACTTTGAAAAGTATTGGTGCTCCTATTGGCGATTTATTTTGGCGAAAACACAAATTATTCAGATTTTTTTGCAAATTATCTGCATCACTAACCCCTAGTATCATGAGTTTATTAGAAATCATCGTTACCATTTTAATTCCACCTTTAGGAGTAGCCATGCGTCATGGCCTTTCTGGAAAATTTTGGCTCAATTTGGTATTAACTATACTAGGTTATGTGCCTGGTTTGATCCATGGCTTTTATGTCTTGGCGAGTAAGCCGCAAACCAATTAGTCTTAATTGATCTAGTACTTATAAAAAAAGAGCGATCGATGATTCCAAAAATCACCGATCGCTCTCTGTAGTTAATTAGGGTCTCAGCCCATTTTTTTATTGGATCAATATCTTTGCGGATACATTTTGACCATTTCTAGATTTTAAGCGTAGGATGTAGGCACCTGGGATAAAATCTTGTTCTAAATCGACTTCTAAGCGACCAAAGTCATCAGAAGTAAGTTGAGCCTTGTAAAGAACCTGACCGATCGGATTGAGAATATTTAGCTCTAGTTCGCTTCTGGGATCAAAGTTGTTTAGAATTGTAAAGCGGCCATTAGAAGGGTTTGGATAAACGACCGTCTGGTTTAGGCGATACACAAAGCTCAGCTCCACTACAGGGCTCAAGCTAAAGCTACCGTCAAAGTCAACTTGCTTAAGGCGGTAGCGGTTGACCCCAATAGCAGGATTGGTATCCACAAAGCGATAAGACAATGCTTCATCACTATTGCCTGCACCTGCAACTAGC
>JBCAWW010001152.1:0-2058 GCA_038534415.1 Bacteroidota bacterium
ATGATTCAACTGCTACAAAGAAGGAGCTGAGCATCCTGAGCTACAATCTGTTTTTCAAAAACCAATACAAGCAGCACTAAGTTCCTGCACCAATAATACATCTGGCAGATTGGCCTTTATTTCGTTGATCGTTTGCTGCTTGTATTGGTTTTTGAAAAACAGATTGTAGCTCAGGATGCTCAGCTCCTTCTTTGTAGCAGTTGAATCATTCCAATCCAAGCGAGGCAAGTGATCATAAGTCCAACTCAGCAGCAGGAGTCCCCCGATGAGCAGCACTGGCCAAGTTTTGTTTTGTTTACTGCTTCGCAGAACGCTTATCCCCTTCCATCCACAAAAAATGATGAGCGGCCAAAGCAAAATCGCATAGACACTACCGAGGAAAAAATGGTTTTTCCCCAGCAGGAGGATGAGGCCTGTGAGCACAATCAGAAAGTGGAGATTAGAACCGAAGTAGCGTTTCAATGGATGCTCAATGTCTTAGTTGGGGCTGATTTTGTAGTGGCCCGAACGAGGATCGTAATATCCTTGATATTTTTTGTTATTGAAAGAAAAGTTGAGCGCTTGCGGCTTAGCTTGTGGGCGCTTGCGCCAGCGAGGACTACTCGCTAAGGGAAGGGCCGGAGAAAGGCTAATCAGATCGAGTTGGGTCTCAAACCAGACGGTCTCATAGCGCTCACTCAGTACGATACCGCTCAGGCCTCTTTCCTGCACCGGCCTTACTGCGCCAGCCACGAAAACCAATAAGGAATCAGGCAAGCTTCTAGCCGCGACCGCAACGTTCGGAGCATCCGCACAATAAGACAAAAACTCATCGGTACTAGCCACGACCTTAGCATTCCCCGCTAGGGGTTGATGCAACATTTGACCATTGGCTATTTGCACCTTTTCATCGCTCCCATAAGCATATTGGCTCATAATGCCGCCGCTTCGCAAATCCCGAATCTGCACCTTTAACGAATCCTCCGAAGTGGCAAATTGGATCAAAAGGTCTTGCCAGAGCAAGGAGTTGGTTTTGTAGTGATTAGGATTTTCGCCCAATTTAGGGCTAGCAAAGCTCCGCTCAGATTGACGATTGCCAGGCAGGTCGACTTCGACCACATAGGTTTGATCCTCCTCATCAAGCGTCAAATATAGGTAAGGACCATATTGATACATCTTGCCAGCCTGCCAAGTGTGCGCCAGCTCGATGGTTGAGTCAGGATGAATGGTAGAAAGTTGGTAGTCGACTTTTTCGGCAAAGTCTGCTCGCTCTAAAGTAATTTCTTCGGTTTCAAACTGTCCTCCATCTTCAAATTTACAAACTCGTACCACATTGCTATTGCGAGGCATACGCACTATGTGAAGTGTACCCTGATAGGTAAAAGCACCCGCATGTAGATGAGCTCGACGTTCTCTTAGGTCGAGTCGATAGCTAGCCGAGCTGCCGTCTTCTTTGGATAGAGAGTAGGCCTGATACTCTCCGGTCCCCAGATCGAGATAGTAAAAGTGCAGCGCATCAAGCTGATTGGTAAAACCCAAAGGATATAAATTAGGATTATTGGGGAGGTCAGCGAGGGTATAGGACTGCCTCAATTGCATATTGCGATCGAGCAAGAAAATGCGCGCTTGCCCGCTTTCTTGAAACAAAAGCGTGACACCCTGCTCATCAGTAAATGAATATGCCTTGGTATTTGGGCCTAATGAAGTTTCAATCTCAAGCAGGGGATTTTCTTGGGCCGATAGCAGGGAGAGACAAGCGAGTAGTAGAAGGGAAAGTAAATAGCGGAGCATGTGCATGAGGGAACGTTTGAGATCATAACGAAAAACACCTCCCAAGACTTGTGTCAGGGAGGTGTTTTTTATTGCGTAAAGTATCTTTGCCTTGTTAGAAATCGCCCATGCTCTTCTTGTTTGACTTCTTGGGCTTGGGCTCTTCTGGCTTCTTTTCTTCTGCTTTTGGCGTTGCATCAGCCTTCGCTTCAGGGCTTTCAGCGGCAGGTTTTTCAGGAATTTCAATTCCCATTTCTCGCTTCATTTGAGTAACGAGATCTTCTGCGGCCAGCTTTTGCATTTTGGCTT
>JBCAWW010001153.1:0-2057 GCA_038534415.1 Bacteroidota bacterium
GTCATTTAGATTGACCTCTCGCTCTAGATTGAGTTTCTTCCGCAAGCGATAACGGCTAATCTCAACGCCTCTTACTGAAATATTCATCAATTGGGCGATCTCCTTGGTAGATAGATTCATACGCAGATAAGCCGCGAGCCTTTGATCTTTGGCTGTGAGGACCGGATAGCGTTCTCGGAGATTTTGCAAAAATTGCCCATGCACCTGATCAAAGTGATACTCAAACTGCTCCCAATTATTGTCTAGTCGAATATCATCATCGATGGCCCGAATCAAATCTCGGATTTCCTTACGATTGTTGGCATTGGCAGTTTTCGCTAGCTTTTGCAGATTGGATTTAACCAACAGCATGATTTCGCCTTTTTGAACCAAGTGCATGGTCGTTGAAGCTAGCTCCTTGTTTTTATGAGCGACCTCGTCTTGCAATTTTTCGTTGCGGAGGCGTATGATTTCAGCCTCTGATTTTTGGGCCTCTTGCTTATACTCGGCCTCCTGTTGTTCGAGCGCCTGCGCCTGGTCGTATTTGAGGGCGTCCAACTGTTTTTGAGCCTTATTTGACTGATAGCGGGCAAAGCTAAATAGAAGCCCAATCACCAACAGAAAATAAAAGCCAAAAGCTACTCGGCTTTCATACCAATGGGGCAAGATTGTAAAGCGGTAAGATACTACCTCACTTTCGAGTCCATATATATTACGGGCCTTAACATTGAAAGTGTAGTTACCCGGAATGAGATTGGTGTACTCCTTATCGGTCTTATTGGTCCAATCAGACCAAGACTTATCTTCTCCCGACAATAAGTATTGATATTGAACTTCATTTACATTTTCGAAAAAGGGAGCCGAAAAACTAAAGCGGAAGGCTTCAAAGACAGGGGCCATGGAAAAAACCTGACTTTCGGGCTGCTTGTCTAGCAAAGCTCCCCCCTCAGCAAAAGCTCCACCAAAAATGAGGGAATCACTGCCATTATTTGCGATGACTTCTCTAATAAAAGGCAATACGGGTGGATCTTCTCTAATCTGACTCAAGGCGTTATATAAAATAAAGCCCTCGTCAGTTCCGATAAACACATTTGCGTCATCATAGGCATAGATCGATTCAAAACCTTTGACTAGACGATTTTGCAAGCGATTGAAAGAGAGTTTTTGAACGTTTTTCGCTACGGTTTCGTCTTCGATTTTGAGGATCCCAAACTCTCCCTCAATGGAAAACCATATACGTCCCCTATCATCCTCTATCAGTCGGTTGATCGCAGTAGAATCACCAAACACTTGATTGAAGTCCTGATGAGGGACAAATCGATCTGAGTTGGGCTCATATTTGTAAATGCCTTTTTCGGTAGTAAACAAGATTTGATCGTCGATCCGACAAACATTGATAAAGAGTTCAGAAGGAAAACCATCCGCTTTACCGTAAGATTGAACGGAGATAATTTTTGCATTAGGCGGATCAATTTTCACCTTGAATACGCCTCGATAGGGATGAGACACCCAAATATTGCCGGCCTGATCTTGTTCGATTACGCGTGAGGACTCGTTAAATCCTTCCAGTTTTTTGACGAAGCTCCAACGACTAGCATTTGCTTTTTTCTGGTACAACAATAACCCATCATAGTTTCCCTCGACGGCGTATTCAGGATGAGAACGAAGTTGTAAGTGGGTCCAAGCCCCTCCAATATCAGAGATACTTTCTGCCACCCCATCCCGAATTTCGGCTGCCCCATAGTGCTGGCTCACAAGCAGATTTCCTTCAAGTGTCTTTAGATTCCAATTGGCTCCCTGAGTGCCCGGCACTACTTTAAAGGGCAAGCGATTGAGGGGATCTGAAGGTTTAGTCCAATCTTTGAAATAGATGCCTTGGTTGGTTCCTAGATACAATTTACCATCAAAAATCTGGGCTGCATGGGCAGTCCCTTCTACCCCAAGACGAGAGTTGATATAAGAAAAGGGAGAACTAAGCTCTATGTAAGAGATGCCATTTTCGAGGCCTAACCAAAGGTTTGCAAAACAACGCCATCTTGAGTCTTTTTGAAGGGCGAGATGCAAACCTTTGGTTAGGC
>JBCAWW010001154.1:0-2054 GCA_038534415.1 Bacteroidota bacterium
CTTGAGTTTTCTTAAAACGACTTCCGCTTCTTCGTATTTTTTTTGATACATAATCGCTCCCACCAAATTTTGTTGAGTGGATAAATAATAAGGATGCTCTTTGGTACCAAAAGATTTTTCTATTGCATCGCTTATATAGTGATACATCACCTCTGCAGAATCAGCTAGTCCAAGCTTAATGAGGCATCGTGCATAATTACTAGCACTCGCAATGATCTCTGGATGATGAGGAACAAAAATTGCCTCCCTTTGCCTCATCGAAGCGGCTGCATAAGCTTTGCCCTCTTCATAGAGACCTTGATCAATTGCATTGCTAGAAAGATAATTCAAGGTATAAGCCGTCTCAGAATGCGGTTCTTCTAAAACCGCTCTTTTCAGCTGCAAAGCCAGCTTGAAAAGCGAATCTGCTTGCTCATATTCGCCCCTTTTTCTCGCTGTCATCCCTATCATATGCGCTACTTCTCCCAACTTAAAGGTATCGGTACTATTGGCTACCGTCCAATCATATAACCACTGATAAAAGCTATCCGCCTTCGCAAAATCATCCAATTCATAGGCATTATCACCCAAACGCCGATTCATATCCGCTTCTATCGTATCGTTCCAATGATTTGCCCCCTTGAGGATGGCAGCTGTCAATTGGAGCAAACTATCAGCTTCCTGCAAGCTATTGGTATAAAATAGCGTACTAGCCCATTCTTTATAATTGGCCGTTTGCGCCTTAACTGGAGGGAACTCCATCTGATCGTAGAGTTCCGCGCTAGCGGCAAACAATGAATCAGAGCGCTCATACTGAGCCTGGTTGCGATACAAATAGCCCCAAAAACTCAACAACTCAGCTTTGGCTTCAGGCTCATCCTCCAGATATTCATTCACTTTGGGCAAAGCCCTTCCCAAAAACTCTTCTGCGCTTAGCTTTTCTCCGGGAGCCGCTTCAGGATCCACCTCCAAAAAGGTAGTCTTCATCATCTCCAAGACCTTGCGTGATTTGCGGGCCTCATCCTGTGCTAGATTACGCTCCTTGGCCAGTCGACCCGTATAAAAACTCACCGTAGCAATCAGCAAAACCGCCGCGATCCCCACCAATGCAGCCGCAATCCGATTGCGCTTGAGATACAATCCAGTACGATAGCCCCAATCAGTCTTAAGAGAGATGGCTTGCTGAGCGAGCACTGCTTCAATATCTTCTTTAAGGGCTTCTACACTTTCATAGCGCTGATCTAGGTTCTCTGCCATCGCTTTGTCGATGATGAGGTCGAGATCATTGTTACCGCTGCGCGGAACGCTTCGATCTGGGCGTTCCTCAAAGAGGAGCTCATACAAAACCACTCCCAGCGAATACACATCGCTTTGGGTAGAAATATAGCCTCCTGCCAATTGCTCGGGGGAGGCATAGGCCTTAGTGTGAGCCGAAGAGGCACCTTTCTCATCACGAGAGTCCTGTTGCTTCACCAATCTTGAAACCCCAAAATCCAGCAATTTGACTTGGCCTTCTGCGGTCACCAGCATATTGGCAGGTTTGAGATCGAGGTGGACCACCAACTGTCGGTGGGCATATTGCATGGCCTCACAAACTTGTAAAAACAACTCCAAGCGCTGCTTTTGAGATAAGCGTTCGGCGGAGGCGTAATCAGTTAATGAACGACCATTCACTAACTCCATCGTAAAGAAGGGCTCGCCTGCCTCAGAAATCCCCCCATCGTATAGCCGCGCGATATTGGGATGCTGGAGTTGGGCTAAAATCTGCCTTTCTTCTTGAAACTGAGGGATCAATCGATCTGTCAAAAAACCTCCTTGTACGACTTTCAAGGCTACATCTCGCTTAAAATCGCCCTCTACCCTCGCGGCGAGATAGACGGCTCCCATCCCTCCACTTGCTAGGTGCTCCTTAATCTCATAAGCCCCCAAACGCTCCCCTACTCTATCAGCAACCTCCGCCTTCAATTGTAGGCCTTCCCGCATCAAAGTGTGCGGTTTATCGTCCAAAGCCAAAAGCTCCCTTACCTCCTTGGCTAATTCGGGTTTGTCTTGGGCGAGTTGCGCTAGTGCTGCTT
>JBCAWW010001155.1:0-2051 GCA_038534415.1 Bacteroidota bacterium
AATACTATCAGCTGAGGGTCAAACCACCTAGTTTTGATCTTGCTTTTATCCAATCCCAGCTAAATGAACATCAAAGTGTCGTGGAGTACCTTGTCGACGAGAACCAAGTTTGGGCTTTTGTAATTAGCATGGATAAAGTGGATTTATTACCGCTGCGCGGAACGCTCAATTTGGCCAAGTTGGTGGAGCAATTACGTTCCTCTCTCATTGGTCCAGATCAAGCGCAAGCCTCTGCTCAATCCTATACCAAATCCGCATCTGAGCTTTATGATTGCTTGGTTAATCCTATCGAGTCCCATCTCAATGCTGAACTAATCATCATCCCTGACGACATCCTTTCTTACCTGCCTTTTGAATGTCTTTTGAGCGAAGCTGCTAGCCCTTTACAAGCAAGTCATCAATTGCCGTTTTGGCTGAAAGAGAAAACCATAAGCTATGCTTATTCGGCTAATTTGTGGGTAAATAGTCGTAATAAACGCCGATTTGCGCCCAAAAGATTGTTGGCGGTTGCTCCTAAGTTTGAGCGGCAACAAAGTGAGTATGCCTATAATCGAGGGGATTACCTCGGCCCATTGAAATCCAGTCGAGCTGAAGCTCAGCGCGTGGCTCAAATCTGGCAGGGAGAAACATTATTGGACTCCATGGCAAGTGTGCAAAATTTTGAAGCCCTAGCTTCCCAATATCAAATCATTCATTTAGCCACCCATGGCAAGATATTAGATGAAGGTACAGGGCGCTCCTTCCTCGCTTTTTATGGTCCTGAAGATACTTTACGCCTCGGCGAACGCTCATATCCCCAAGTGCAAGCCCTTTATTTATCTGAGCTGTTTTCCCTACGCTTACGCTCGGATTTGGTGGTCTTATCAGCCTGTGAAACCGGCTTAGGAAAGTTATACAAAGGGGAAGGAGTGGCTTCACTGGCGCGGGGATTTACCTATGCGGGGGCCGCTTCTATCATCAATACACTATGGAGTGTCAGTGATGAAGGCAGTAAAATATTGATGGAACGTTTTTACTACCATCTCAACCAATCGCGATCAAGGGCAGAAGCATTGCGTTTGGCAAAACTTGATTTGATCGAGACGCGCCCGGAATTTGGGATGCCTTTTTACTGGGCTGGCTATATACTGGTTGGCGATGAAAGAAAGTTGATCACGCAAAATCATGGAAACGGCATCCTTTACTTATTACTGCTAATCAGTTTTGCCTTTGCTGTTGGAATGCTGCTACAGAGCCAAAAACAAAAAACGGCAGACTAAGAGCCTGCCGTTTTCAAATCAAAAGGTGATTTCTTATTCGTTTGAATCAGTTTCTTGATACTGTTTGATCAAGGCTTCTGTTCCACTTACGTCTTCATTGTTTTTCTTGCCAGTCGCAATGGCACGATTGGCCCATTTCATGGCTAAGCCTGTCTGACCCGTCTTGAATAGCAAAGCAGCATAAGTGTCGAGATAGGCATAGCTATCTTCTTTTAGGACTACTTGGTGCATCCAATCCGTCGCTACTGCCAATAGGGCTTGGTCTTCGCATTTTTCGTACATGGTCCAAGCAGCGCTGTTAAAGCTACCGCCTTTGCCTTCATAGCCTTGGGCTTGCGCGAGGGCGTTGCCGGCTTCTACCAAGCTAGCCCAATTATCAGTACGCTGATAGTAAGCCATCTTCATACTGTTTTCTTGGGAGGCATCGCCATACTCTCTCAACATTGCCAATGCTTCTTCAAGCACAGTTTCATCTTTGGCGCGCAGGGCGCTGTAAAATTTGCTATTGATGATATTATCAACAACCCCTTTGGCGTCAGCTTTACCAAATTTGTCGATATAAGTCTGATAGTTGGTGAGGTAGCGCTCTTGATGTGCCTCTGGGAGGCTCATGGTCGCAATGACATTCCAGACTACTTCTGAGTACATATCTTCTTGCTTGTCTAGCCATTCTCCTCAAATTGGAGATCCTAATGTTTTAGATCCTGGCTTCCCTGATTTTTACCTAGATGCCTTTGGTAAGAATGGGGAGAAAAAACGTACCACTCCTGAAGTAGTAGGAGAATGGCTAGA
>JBCAWW010001156.1:0-2050 GCA_038534415.1 Bacteroidota bacterium
ATACCGTCCTGTTGCCGACCAATGGAGCTTTTGAATCTTGGTTTGATGAAACAAATGGGCTTAAGGACGGTATTGGGAGTAGCGTTGGTCAGTTCTCCTTTAAGGTTGAGGCGATCAATTGCTTCTAAAAAGATGGAAAAAGCATCATTGTCTTCTAACATCTGGTAAAGGTTGGGCGTCTCAATTACCTCATCTACAATGTGAATGAAACCATTTTTGGCTTCAATGTCGGTTTGGGTAAAAGCAATGTCTCCATTCACTCTGATCCCATCATTGGTGATCTCCAATAAGATCGCAAGGAAATTGCTATCAGGAGATTCGTAAGAGGGGGTGATATAATACCCACTATTGAGGAGGTCGGTGCCCGTTTTGCCTTGCTGAAAATGATAGCGCAATAGTTGCTCTAAGCGAGCCTGCGGTACTTCTTGGATATTGGCGTAATTATTTGCGTCTAACCAGGACTCAAAAACATTGTCGGTAGGCGCCATGACCGTAAAAAAGAGGGAAGTCAAGTCTTCCACAAATACAGTACGCTCTAGGGCTTCCACAAAAATGCTCAGTTCTGAACGCTCTTGCATGGTTTCGTAGAGATTGGGCAATTTGTCAGCCGGATCTCTCAGCAGGCAGGCTGGCATAATCAGGCTGGCTGCCAAACCGATGAGCATAAAAAGTTTGAAAGATTTATGTTGGTACATATTTAATTAAAAATTAATGCTTGTTATCGTTCCCAATGGAATTTGAGGCGCAAAAATACGCATTGATTCGCGTTTGTAGCCAAAATTCGTATTTTCATCTAACGAAAAAAAAGTTCAAACTGCTGCCTATGGCTACTCCAAATATCGCAAAAGACAAATCTGAGTTTCGCAATTACGAAGAAGGCGAACTGATTGCTGCCGTTAAAGAACATTATCGCAAGATGCGGAGTCGACAAACCTATGAGTATGTCCAGCGCATGAAGCAAAAATACCTTACCTACGACAAGCCTCTCATGATATGGGACGCAATGGAGAAGCTAAACGCTTTAATTGATGTAAGTGATCCTGATTTAGATTTGCCCAATGTGCAGCATTTGGCCCAGTCTGCCGAAGCGATCAGAGCCGACAATCGACCAGATTGGATGCAGCTGGTCGGTTTGATTCACGACTTAGGTAAGGTGATGTATCTCTGGGGGAGCGATGAGGATGGGACCAGCCAAGCTGAGCAGTGGGGCCTAGTCGGTGATGTCTTTGTGGTAGGGGCGGCCTTGCCGAACGCTTGTGTCTATCCTGAGTTCAATGAACTCAATAAAGATATGAGCGATCCACGCTATAATACCGAAAACGGTATTTATGAATCAGCCTGTGGATTGGACAGCCTTGAGCTCGCATGGGGACATGATGAGTACCTATTTAAGGTGTTGGAAAATCACGCTGATAATCAAATCCCCGAGGCGGGAATGGTCATGATTCGCTACCATTCCTTTTATCCTTGGCATACTGGTGGCGCCTATCAAGATTTGCTAAGTCCAAAGGACGCCCAATATCGAGATTGGGTGATGGACTTTAATAAATACGATCTTTACACCAAGTCTCCCAAACTCTACGATCTCGATGAATTGAAGGACTATTATACTCCCATTATGGAGAAGTATTTAGGCAAAGGACCTATTTATTGGTAGGGGAAGAGTGTTTTATGATTCTTCGGAATCACTTATCTGTTTTTCAAAAATCAGTTCTGTACCTTTTACGCCTTTAGGCAATGCAGTGGTAGGGGTGAAGCCGATGAAGCGCCAGCCATCCGCCCCTCTTGCATTGATGATTTTAAGATAGTCCTCTGTATATCTGCCTGTCCAAGCGCTAAAGGATAGGCTTACCACTTCGTATTTGTACTTCTTCATGAGTTGGTAATTAATAGCCTCAATTTGCAAAAACTTAGAGGCTTTTTAAATACTCTAAAACAGCGATTCGTTCATTGTCTTTGAGTCGGCAGGAGGGCCCGAGGTAATCAATGCCCCAGAAGCTAGGGCATTTGGAATACGCTAAGACTTTGACTGATTAAGCTACTATTGAAA
>JBCAWW010001157.1:0-2048 GCA_038534415.1 Bacteroidota bacterium
GCTTTTCTGTAGAGGAAGTGAGGTCCAATGGCCTACCACAAGCGTATCTGATTTCCGGGACTACGCTTTCGTATGGAGAAGGCAATTTTGATATCCTCATGCTCTCTCTTGACCTCAATGGAGGCATCAACTGGCAACGTCAGTATGGCGGTATCCAAAGTGAGTTTGGGGTGCAGATCGTTCATGATGGGGGAGGAGGGGTCGTATGTGTTGGCAATACCAACTCATATAGCAGTGGGGCTGATTCTCGAGGATTTGTGTTGCATGTAGACCTTAATTCAGGAAACCCCAATTGGTTCAAAACCTACCAAATAGGCTCGCAGGACTTTTTGCACGGCATCGAACTGGCCAACAATGGAGACTTGATGGTCGTCGGGCAAACCGATGCCAGAGGCAGTCAAGCCCAAAACGATTATTGGTTTATGCGCCTCGATCCTCAAGGCAACCCACTATGGAGCAAGGTATATGGCACCAATGCCGAGGAGAGAGCTTTTGAGGTCATCAATGTGCCTTCTGGGGGCTTTGCGATAGGGGCTTTTGGCGTGGATTTAGGAGGAGGTGATACCGATATCACAGCGATCAAAACCGATGACAATGGCAATATCATTTGGGCCAAAGCTTATGGCACTCCCGACGCAGATGTCGATTTTCAGTTTTCGCACTACAATATCGGCAACAATCTCGCTGGCGGCTTTTGGCTCGGCAGTAGTTCCTATACGGCCAACTTCAATGTCAATCCCCTCTTTATTTTCACTGACTCTACAGGCAATAGCGGAGGTCTTTGTCAGGAGTACCCCCAAAACCTGACCACCCAAGATATTGCCGCGACCATCGATCAGCCTAGTCTGGCCGTTACGGCCTTTGGCTTTTCTACGCCTACTTTACCTACGGTTCAGTCTTATGTGCCAAGCATTGTAGAACTCTGTCCGCAGGAGCAATTGTACTTAGGTCCAGATACGATCTTATGTCCTAATCAAAGTTTGACTGTAGGCGTGCTGCCTAGCCCAGCTGCGACTTATTTATGGTCCACCAACGAAACAACTGCTAGCATAAATGTAAGCCAAGCCGGTACCTATTGGCTAGAAGTACTGCAAAATGGTTGTCCTAGAAGAGATACTATCGTGCTTGACTTTTTGCCCGATATCAATCTGCTCCCCTCTACCAATCTAACTATTTGTGCTGGCGATAGCATCGAACTGAGCGTTCCCCAAGGGGTGAATAACTGGCAATGGAGTACTGGTAGCACCGATTCTAGTATCACGCTCTTTCAATCAGGGGTTTATAGTCTCAGTGCCTCAGACGATTTTTGTAGTTATAGCGATAGCCTCAATCTTGCCGTCATAACACCTCCTACTATTTCGCTTGGGCCTGATACGAGCATTTGCCCTCAGTCGCAGTATTTGCTCGATGTATTTACCCCTGGAGCGACTTATGTGTGGCAGGATGGAAGTATGCAATCCGATCTTGTGATTAGTGATAGTGGCTTATATCATGTCGAGTTATTATTGACGCCTTGTGTGGTGAGGGATTCTATTAATATCGATCTGAGAAGCGTCCAGACACCAGCACTTGGACCCGATACGACTCTTTGTTTAGGAGAGAGTATCACCTTGCAAAATTCGCTTAGTGGACAAGCTTCTCTTTGGTCTGATGGCAGTACGGCCGATACTTTACAAATCAGTCAAGCCAATATTTATTGGTTGGAGACCTTTGACGGTTTTTGCCCCGCACGCGATAGCTTGGAGCTATTTATTTTGCAAAATGAAGCGGTGGATCTAGGGCCTGATACGACTATTTGTGCTGGGGAGACTTTGGTTTTGGATCCCGGCTTCCCCGGAACGCAACATCTCTGGCAAGGGGGCCTAGATCAATTGACGCTGACTGTGGACAGTACGGCTTGGTATTGGGTGCAGGTGATTGCGCCGCTATGTGATGATACGGATTCTGTTTTTGTTACGGTTTCGGAGCCCCCGGTTGTAGCAATTGTTGAGGACAGTTTTCGCTTTTGTTTAGGCGATAGTGTATTTGTAGATGTGCCGGAAAATCCC
>JBCAWW010001158.1:0-2046 GCA_038534415.1 Bacteroidota bacterium
ATGGATCAGCGCGTTTCCTACAAAGAAGACTATCGCATCTATATGAATCATATTCTTGATTATGAGGGTTATCGTTTTTTCCAGTCTTCCTATGACAAGGACGAAAAGGGTACTTATCTCAGCGTGAATCATGATTTTTGGGGCACGATCATCTCCTATTTGGGCTATGCACTCTTGACCTTGGGCATGCTTTGGACCTTGGTCAGTAGGCGCACACGCTTCTATCAGGTAGGCCAGCAAATTGACAAAATCCGCGCCAAGAAAGCTACGCTAACGATCCTCATACTAGGCATGATGCTGGGCGGCGGGACCCTACAAGCGAGCGTTCCGCTGGAAGAGAACATCGTGAGTAAGGAGCATGCGGAGAAGTTTAGCCAAGTGATCGTCCAGGACTTTAAGGGACGCATGAAACCGGCGCATACGCTTTCGCGAGAAGTGATACGGAAAATATATCGTTCCGAAAATTTCAATGGTATAAATGCGGATCAAATACTGCTTAGCCTCTATGCCAATCCAAGAGATTGGTATGCAGTCCCTCTCATCAAATTGGGTAAGCATAAGGATGTGCAAAAACTACTCGGAGTGGAAGGCAAATATGCTGCGTTTAAAGACTTCTTTACTCTAGACGATCGCTATAAACTGCAGGCCGAAATGAGTCGCATTGAGTCATTAGCACCGATCGACCGTGGAGTATATGAAAAAGAAATCATCAAGATCGACGAGCGGGTCAATATCCTCAACATGGCCTTTTCGGGTCATCTGTTGCGCCTCATCCCCAAAGCCAATGATCCCAACAATAGCTGGGAAGGGCCTCACCGCCATCGCAACAATGATGGCCATAATCACAATTCGGTTTCTGATCAGTTTTTTGGGTCCTATCGAGCCGCGCTCAATCGAGGCTTGGATGGTAAAGGCTACCTTGATGCAGATGCTCTCCTCGAGGAACTCAGCCGCTATCAGCAGGAGCAAGGGGGAGACATCTTGCCTTCAGCGACTAAGATCAAAGCCGAGATGCTCCTCAATCAATCAGGCGTTTTTTCTCGCTTGACGGGCGTATATATGCTGCTTGGCTTATCCTTTTTGGTCTTTTTATTTCTCTCAGTCTTCAAGCCTCAACTCTCATTGAAGACCCCTTATAAGATACTATTTGGCATAGCGGCTGCTGGTTTTGTTTTGCACACTATCGGCCTAGGCTTGCGCTGGTATGTTTCGGGCCGCGCTCCTTGGAGCAATGGTTATGAATCCATGATCTATATCGCTTGGACCACTACCCTAGCGGGCATGATCTTCACTCGTAAGTCTTGGGGAGGATTGGCGGCGACGATGATCCTTGCAGGAACGATTTTATTTGTAGCGACGCTGAGTTTTCTCGATCCAGAAATCACGCCTTTGGTGCCTGTATTGCGTTCCTATTGGTTGACGATCCATGTCTCCTTAGAGGCTGGGAGTTACGGCTTTTTGATGCTAGGGGCGATCATTGGTTTGATCAATCTCATATTGATGGCGTTCCTCGGAGAGGAAAATCACGATCGAGTCAAGCGCATTGTCAAAGAGATGTCCTTACTTAGTGAGCGAACGCTTACTGGAGGGCTCTTTATGGTCAGCATCGGTACTTATTTAGGCGGTGTGTGGGCAAATGAATCTTGGGGACGCTATTGGGGCTGGGACGCGAAAGAGACTTGGGCCTTGGTGACGATCCTGGTGTATAGTTTCATCTTGCATATGCGGATTATCCCTAAACTCTTTGGGCAATTTTCTTATAATCTCGCCTCAATTTTTGGTCTAGCTTCGGTGATCATGACCTATTATGGGGTAAATTATTACCTTTCTGGGCTACATTCTTATGCTACAGGCGATCCGGTGCCCATACCCAACTGGGTCTATATGTTTGTGGGAGCCGTCACTTTACTCAGTGCATTGGCCTACTATAAGACCCGCAAATATCCGATGGGGCGCTAATTCGAAAAAAACTTCAAAAAGTTTGCAACCATTTTTGATGGCTTAAGTATAATTAATCAAATAGTGAGTAATTACTCACAAACAATT
>JBCAWW010001159.1:0-2045 GCA_038534415.1 Bacteroidota bacterium
ATGCTCGCTCACGCGAACGATTGATCTCTGGCAGCGCCCATTTCTACACCTTCGGAGGATAGGTCCTGCTGGATTTGGTCTACTTGTTTTTTGCTGAGTTCCTTCATGTAGTTTTGAGCTTAAGTACCAATTGGAGACTGGCCATAAAATCCTGTATTTCTTGCACCATCGTAGGCACCTTGGCTTTGCCAGTCTCGCTAAGGGAATAATACTTACGCGTCCTGTTCCCAATTTTGACAGATTCGGATTCCAGCAAGCCGTCTTTGAGCAGACTATGCAGACTAGGATAGAGCGAACCTTCTTTGATTAGGATTTTTTCCTCTGAAAGCGCTTTTACCGTTTGAGCAATCTCATAGCCATACATGCGGCCATTGTCTTGCAAGAGGCTCAAAATGATAGGCTTCAGCGTTCCTTTTAATAATTCTTTTGAATACATAGATTATTGATGTATCGGATTACTACATATATAAGCAAGAAATTTGAAAAGGTTACAAGGCTTTGCCAAAAATTTCTTTTTTTGTCGCTCTACTACTCAATATTCGCTACATGCTACAATCCTACAAGAAGAAATATCAGCTCCGCGAAGCCTATGACATTATCCTCATTGGCTCGGGTCTAGGCAGTCTTACCGCAGCTGCCGTCCTGGCCAAAGAAGGCTACAAATGTTTAGTGCTGGAACGGCATTATACCGCTGGTGGATTTACGCATGTATTCAAGCGCAAAGGTTACGAGTGGGATGTGGGTATCCACTACATCGGCGAGATGCAACGCGAAAAGAGCGTCCTTCGCAAACTGTTTGACTATATCACGGAGGGTGAGCTCAAATGGGCTGACATGGGCGATGTCTATGATCGGGTCGTCATTGGCGACAAAACCTATGACTTTGTCAAAGGCGCCAAAAACTTCATCGCCAATCTGAGTGAGCAATTTCCCGAAGAGGCTGAGGCTATTCAAACTTATGTGGACCTAGTCTTCAAGGCCAATCGCAGCAGTCGCAACTTCTACCTCGAAAAGGCCATGCCCCCCCTCATGAGCAAGCTCTCCGGTGCCTATATGCGTAAACCTTTTTTAAAATATGCTGAGCGTACCACCCTTGAGGTGATCTCCGAGCTGACCCAAAATCAAGAGTTGATCAAGGTGCTCACTGCTCAATACGGAGACTATGGCCTCCCCCCTTCTCAGAGTAGCTTTTCGATGCATGCATCGGTGGTGAGGCATTATTTAGGCGGAGGTAGTTTTCCTGTGGGTGGTTCCTCCCAGATCGTTGAGACTATTGATCCTGTATTAGAAAAGCATGAAAGCGATATCCTCATCAATGCCGAGGTACAGGAGGTGATGGTTGAAGGCAACAAAGCGGTAGGCGTTCGCATGGCGGACGGCAAAGAATTTAGGGCCGATAAAATCATCAGTGGGGCCGGTATCATCACGACCTACAACAAACTGTTGCCACAGGCAAGCGTCCAAAAGCATCAACTTCAAGAGCAAGTACAAAAAGTCCATCCTTCGGTAGCGCATGCCTGCTTATACGTAGGGCTCAAAGCCAGTCCCGAAGAACTCAATCTTCCTAAAGCTAACTTTTGGATTTATCCAGAAGATGTCAGCCATGATGAAGCGATTGAGCGTTATCTGAAGGATGAAAGCCAGTCCTTCCCCCTCGTCTACATTTCGTTTCCTGCAGCCAAAGACCCATCTTGGTCAGAGCGATACCCCGGTCATAGCACCATCGACATCATCACTTTGATGCCCTATGAGAGCGTAGCCAAATGGAGTGGTACCAACTGGAAAAAACGTGGCGAGGATTATGATGCCCTCAAAGAAAGCATTTCTCAGCGCCTACTGGCCGAACTCTATAAACGGGTGCCACAAGCCGAGGGCAAAGTGGATGTTTATGAGCTTTCTACGCCGCTAACTACCCAGCATTTTGTCAACTACGACAAAGGCGAAATCTATGGGATTGACCATACGCCAGATCGCTTTCAGCAAAAGTTTTTGCGGCCTCACACCCCTATCAAAAATTTCTATTTGACAGGCCAGGATATCATTAC
>JBCAWW010001160.1:0-2045 GCA_038534415.1 Bacteroidota bacterium
AATTTCCCACATGGTCTCCGCCCCTAGAGCCCCCCCAGAGATACTCGCGAGATAATCTCGACGGTGAGTATGATTTCTTGACTACAGACCTGACACAGCCGTTTATAATTCTGAAATTGCCGACTACCGGCGAGTATGATTTTTTCCATGATTATTAGGTAGTATTTGAATGGATAAACACACATAAAGAATCTGGCTCATAGCGCTATGCTTGAGCGATAAGGAGTGTACCCATAAATAAAATTTCCCTCCCAGTAGGGAGGGCATGATGAAAAGAGGTTATTAAAAGTATTCAGGTAGTGTTAGGTCTTCGCTACTTGCGAAAAAGCCATGTTCCAAATGCCATCGAAATGAAAAGAGGAGTTCGTTAACTAATTTGTCTATTAGATAAGCAAGAGTTTCAGTATTCAAATGAAATGCCTGAGCGTAGTGATGGGGTTCGGATTGCACCGCGAAAAAATAGAATTCTTGATAGCCATAGATTAGGCTATACATGGCGGCTTGCAACCAATACGCATATTGAGGACTGAAGATCCGTTTACGAAACTCAGCTACGCTCCCTACAAATTTGATGTCTACCCCAATTTTGTTTCGCTTGAAGCTTAAATCAGGGATTCCCGTGAGGCTTAAGCCCGAGCCTTTTTCGCGTATAGTCTTTTGGACGGGATGCTTGAAGGCATAGCGCTTGATTCGCTTCATGAAGGGGTGTTGTAGCGCGAGTGCCGCTAATTGAGTGATCTGGGCTAAGTCAGTATTTTCGATTGCTTCTTTCCCCTCCAATTGGGCTTGTGCTCTGGCAGTATTGCGAACCACTTGATTAGCCTTGATCCGAAAATCCCGAGTGGGTTCTGCTTTTTCAAATACGACGAAATCCTTTTGTACATCTCTGCCAAACAAAAGGGCTTCGAAGACCTTGCCTGCAATCATCGGCGCGGAGGCTGTTTTGGGCTTAGAGACATACTCGATGTAATGAAGGGGGCTTTTGGCAAATTCCTTGAGACTGGAATAGGAAAGCGGTCGCATGGGGTAGGCGTGAATGCCTTGAGTGGAAAGTTTACGAAGTTCTTTACGGCCAATTTGCTGGCGGCGAAGATTGACGACCCCTTGGGCAGCCATAGTTTGCTGAATTGAAAAAATATTCATTTCTTTCATTGTTAAGTTTACTTATCAAATCAGCCTCGACCCTACTGCAATAGGGCCGAGGCTTTGTTTTAGGCGGCGAAGGCAACAGGCTGGATGGCCCAGAAGTTGGATTTGTTGTTATTGGTTTTGTTGGGGCGCATGCCCTTAAAGGTGATGCGATAGACCTCTCCTTCTAAGAAGTTTCGGGCCATGCTCACCAAGCGACTGGAAGCATTGCGTAAAATCTGAAATCCCTCTTCGGTTTGTTCGATGAAATAGGCGCAGTCTTTTTCGACCAGATTGGCGGGATCATTGAAGTCAGGAATTTGATCCTGGCCCTTGACGCGGATAAAGATGAGGGTTTTGGCTTCGCCTTCACTTTGCGGTGTCCAGTATTCCATCGCCATATTGACATTGCGGGCTTGGACTCCTTTCAAATCGGGTAATTCCCCCTTGATATCTACCTGCAGGGTAGCGGTTACACTTTGGCCTTGTGGGAGGGCTTGAAGGCTTTGTTTTGGATTAGCTTTGTTTTTAGCCATGATAAATAGATATGATTAAGTGAAACAAAATTGATTGCTTAACAATGGGCGTGACACAGCCATGCCGACCTAAAGGGTCAGCTACATAAACTTTGATACGAGATTGAATATGCCTTTATGGTTGTGCCAAAAGCATGGCTTAAGTTACTAATAATCAACTATTTATGCAACTTTTATTGGCATTTCTTGCTAAGAAAAACAGCATGCTTAAAGGCTCTGTTTCAAGTGGGGTGCATGGGAATTTGCGAGCAAAGGGAGGCATTTTTTTATTAGAAATAGTCTAGAAGATCCTTCTGTTAACTATGGTACATAGGTTAGCCAATTGATTGCTTTATTTCGATTAAAACTCCCTATTGAAATCAGGATTTAATCGAAATAAAG
>JBCAWW010001161.1:0-2042 GCA_038534415.1 Bacteroidota bacterium
GCTTCAGCTTCGGTATCACAATCTGTTTGTAGGACATAACGCCACTTGATCTCCGAACGAGTCCAAAAGCCTGAAATCAAAAAGCGTTGGGAAACCCGTAAAATCAGCCAAATAGACCTGGTTTTCACCAAATACCCTCATGATTTCGAAAACTGGCTGATCAATTATGAGACTTTGCTACAAAGACGTTTGGCGGCTTTACAAGCACTTGACCCAAGTTTGTTGACTCGTTCGGAGATCAAGTGGCGTTATGTCCTACAAACAGATTGTGATACCGAAGCTGAAGCCAAAGCACTCTTTCACGGATTTGTCCTTTATATGGAGGATTATGATTATCGGATGGCCAGTATCGAAAAAATCCTCATCGACAGAGACGAGATAGAAGATTCGACCGCCTATGCGGTCTTGGACCGCCATCCCGAATGGCAAAGTAAGCTGGTCGTCATGGATTGGACGGGTAGCATGTATCAATATGGTGCCTCCGTCTTGTTATGGCATGCACTCAATATCAAGGACAGCAGCATCAGCCACTTTGTGTTTTTTAACGATGGCAATGCTCGTCCCAATAATCGCAAGCCCATCGGTAAAACAGGGGGGATTTATCGTTCGCCCAGCAATGATATCGATAGCGTCCTCAACAAGATGTTTGAGGTCATGGAAAAAGGCAATGGAGGAGATATCAAAGAAAACGATTTAGAAGCGCTCCTAAAGGCTACCAGCCGCCTCAAAGACTTTAAAGAGGTCATACTCATCGCCGACAACCGTAGCGGAGTGCGAGATTTGAAATTGATCAAATACCTCAAACTGCCGGTCAAAGTAGTGCTTTGCGGCGTGGATGGTGAAAATCCTGTTCATTCAGACTATCTGGATATTGCTCGTTTTTCCAAAGGCTCGGTGCATACCATTGAAGAAGACCTCAGTGATCTCGCCACTCTTAAAGAAGGCGAAACTGTCGAAATTGGCGGCTCTATCTATCGCTTGCAAAAAGGCCGTTTTGTGCTCCAAGACCGCAGCTAGGCAAAGGGGCATCTGAGGGAAGTCGCTAAAATTTATCCTGCTATGATTTCAATTTCAATAAGTCAATAAATCGCCCCCTCTACTTGCATTTTAACCATATTCGCCTCATCTTTGTTGCCCCTCTAAGGATCGTTAGCTCAGTTGGTTTAGAGCGCTGCCTTGACAGGGCAGAGGTCATTGGTTCGAATCCAATACGATCTACACCAGCGTATCCGTTTCAGCGGATACGCTTTTTTGTTTGATTCCTCTAGCGATGAAACTACTAGTTGCGGCTACTGCTCTTGAGTCTGGCTTGATCCGAGAGGAGCTCAAGATGACTCCTGTCCCTCAAACACCCCTTGATTTGTGGCAATCAGAGGCATATTATTTGCTTCATACAGGCATTGGGATGAGCAATATGGCCTATGCTTTGGGATTTTTTCAGGCTCAGCATACGCTAGAATTGGCGATTAACTTTGGCATCGCAGGGAGTTTTGATCGTCAATTTGCCCTGGGCGATGTGGTAGAAGTGGTTTCAGACTGCTTCGCAGAACTCGGAGCTGATTCGCCTCAAGGGCCGATTGGCTTAGAAAAAATGGGTTTCCCGCTCATGGAAATCAAAAATATGCCCTACTACAACGAATTGTACAATCCTAAGCCTTCTCACAGCGTTTATCCCAAAGTGAGTTCCTTGACGGTCAATCGAGTAGGGGGTACAGAGTCCGGCATCGCCGAACGCTTATCTGAGTGGCCTCGCCAACTAGAAAGTATGGAAGGAGCTGCCTTTTTTCAGGCTTTTCTCCGTACCGAAACCCCTTTCTTCGCTTTTAGAGGAATTTCAAATTATGTCGAGCCTCGCAATCGAAATAACTGGCAAATTGGTTTGGCCGTTCAAAATGTCCAAAAAGCGGTCCTTGCCTTACTGCCGGAATTACAATAAATTACCAAAAACAATAATTTATCCTTCTCTTCATGGCAAAATCAGCAAATAATAGCCAAACCACCAGTCGCATCATCTTAGTGATCGCTGGTATTCTTGTTTTATC
>JBCAWW010001162.1:0-2040 GCA_038534415.1 Bacteroidota bacterium
CTTTCATATTGCGCTTGTAATAGCACAAAATTGTTCCAACTACGGTAGCCGATGCTTTGAGAGGTATTTTCTCCAGGACTCCCCAATAATGCATTCGCTTGATCTGACACAGAAAAAACGGTGCGAATAGAAGTGCTGTTATCTTGACTATAACTTGCATAGCGGGCCTGCGATAGATTATTGAGGTTACGATTGAACGAAAAACCGGTACCCAATACGATGGCTCCTTTGGGCCTAGTAATTTTGTATTGCAGACTCACTGGCACCTCTAGTTGAATGTTTTGTAGACTCGGCCCATCATTATAAGACCATTCTCCATCAATATCAGTCCCTGGGGTGGCAGCATTGCTATAGACGACATTTGCTTGCGTCAATCCTCCTTGATTAGAGATTCCAAAGCCAAGGCCTGAGCGGATACTCCAATTACCTTCCAGTTTATACTCTCCCACTACTTTCACCCGGCTTTCTTGAGTAGGATAAGAGATTAGGGTTGCCTGATCTACGCCCTCTTGGCTAAATGCTGGATTAGGATTTCGGGCAAATTGCACAAAATCCGCTGTGCCCAACAAGCCATCGTTAGAAGCTTTTTGGTTTACAAAAAACTCGGAAGGCTCAGTATCAGCGATCCCAAAGTTTGCGTTCACATCTCCGACTAGGTCTTGGCCCGCTTGGATATTGACCGCCCATCGCGGAACGCTTTCCTCTTCTGCCTCAATGGCCTCAAACTCTTCCCACCAATTGTTGATTTCAATATCTAAATAGAGCTGAGTCGGATCCGCTTGTAAGAACGAAAATTCACTCAAGCTCTCGTAGGCAATTTTATGATCCAAAGCCCTGATATTAAAGTCTTGCTTTGCGGATTCGTTTGGATTCACATTGCTAGCAAATTGGATATTATCGTTCTGCGCAGCAGAACGCTCCCCTCCCCTCCTAGGATCCGAAGCAGGCTCTGTATATGTAGGGCTTGAACCTAAGGCTGTTTGAAGTTCAGTTTCTTTTGGAGCCCCCTGAGCAGATTGATTATAGGTATAGGATTGTGGATTAGGCTTTATAGTTTGCTTTTGCAGTATATCTTCTTGGACTTGAGGATTTGCTTGTTCGACTTGGCTCATGCCAGCCTGGCTCTCAAGCGGACTTTGTAGGTTTACATTGCTTAGCCATAGTCCAATCAATAAGCTAGCAGCTACACTGATCCCTCCGGCCCAAAGCCAGATGACCCCACGCTTCTTTTCTTTTTGAGGAATTCGGGATTCAATATTACCCCACAGCTCAGGACTCGGTGGTATCGAGACCCCTTCAAACTTCTCCCTCAGTTTCTGTTCAAATTTATCAACAGACATCCCGATATAAATTTGTTTCCATATAAGCTTCACTGACCCGTTTTTTGAGGAGTGCTCTGGCTCTGGTGTATTGTGAGCGAGAGGTACTCTCTGAAATATTCAATTGCGCTGCGATCTCTGCGTGTGAATAGCCCTCTATGGCGTAGAGGTTAAAAATCGCCCGGTACCCAGCCGGAAGCGCTTGAATGATACGGTATAAAAATTCTACTTCTAGTTGGTCCAAGGCATCTTCTGCTACCTCCTCCGTGATCGCTTCGTTGATTTCGAGCTGTTGTTGATAATGCTTTTGTTTCCTGAGATGATCGATAGCATTGTTGACCATCAATCTTCTTATCCAGCCCTCCAACGAACCTTTGTCATTATACTTGCTGATTTTTTGAAAGACTTTGATAAAGCCTTCTTGCATCATGTCCTCAGCTTCTTCTCGATTACGCGCATACCGATAACAGACCCCCAACATCTTGGCGGCAAAACGCTCGTACAGCTGTCGCTGGTACTGCGGTTTTTGATCCTTGCATCCCTGGATTATATCCTGATACATAAAGGCGGTTAGCGCGTTTTATTGATTGACGGAAGGCTTTTTGATTATGCTGCATCCGAATAAATAAAAAGGTACAAAAAAATTGCCCCACCGAGGTGGAGCAATTTTTTCATTATCTAACCAAAAGGAATTTATCGTGAATTCCGGCTAGCGGAACTG
>JBCAWW010001163.1:0-2039 GCA_038534415.1 Bacteroidota bacterium
TCATTTTATTCCCATCTACGATGGAACGGGAAAAATCCTCAACGAAGGCTATTGCCTTCCTCAAATTGTAGCGGAGGACATGCTATCAAATTATCATTTCCGACGGATCAGAAGGATATTTACGGTTGAGGGTAAGTTTGAAATGGAGGGTGTATATAAAAACAGTGTCAAGGAGATCAATATGACCGAGCGCGAACGATTGATCAGATATCTGCTTTATAACATCCGAGTGAATTGGAAATAGCACTGAGGCGAATGAGCGTTCCGCGAAGCGGTAATCCCCCTCACCACCTAAGCAAGTCTATTGCTGTTGTTGCTGCTGCATTTGGCGCTCATTATCCGACATTGATCCGCTGTCTGATACATATTCTAAGGGTAATAATACATCTGTCCAGGTATCTGGCACCTCTCGAATCAAAGCGGTCAATTTTTGGGCCCATAATTCGCCAAGTTGACCCATATCATCTTCCTGCAGTCTTTTTTCGGAGAGGGAGTCGGTGCTCGATTGGTACACTACTACATCGAGGGGATAGCCCACATCATTGGCACTGACTCGGGTCGAATCAAAAGACAAAAAACCTGTTTTTAGGGCAAAGGGTATGGAGGATTCATAGGTCAGGGCGCGATTGAGAATGGGTTTTCCATAGCCAGAATTACCGATAATGGTGAAGGGAGTTGCATCTCCGATTTCGATCCAATTGCCCTCAGGATAAAGCATATAAAGCTTGTGCTCCTTGTCATTTTCCAATTTGCCGCCTACGATGGTAAACAGATTGAAGAACAGGCCCGACTCGGCTAAGGCCACTTTGTCTTCGGCCGCCACACGTCTTAACTGCTCTCCAAAGGCGTTAACTACCTTGTACATTTTATCAAAGGCGAGATTGTCTGCCTCTAGGACCTCTTCAAAATAGGTTACCGCTTTATCGCGGATGGAACGTAGGCCAGAAGTCATCAAAAACAGCTTATTTTGGCCTTGCTGGTGGATGGAGATCTTTTTAGCGGTAGTGGTCTCCGAACCTGACGTAATGCGGGTATCTGCCAGCGCAATCAAGCCATCTTTTACTTTGATCCCTAAACAATAAGTCATAAAATCCTCAAGTTTCTATTTACTTTTCTAGCCGTAAAGCTAAGGCAGTTTTAGAGATTATTCTGTTTCTTCTTGAAAATATTCTCTCTGAATTAGATCGTGAATATGGTAGACCTTTTTGAGCCCTTGTTCAAAAAAATGAGGGAGGTCTTCCCTAGCCTCTTCATACTCTATGTATTTGAAATAGCCTGCTAATTTTCCCGACTTGAAAATAAGTGGATCTTTGCTGCTGGTTTTTAAACTCAGTTGGATCAACAAATCATGGACCTTTTGGAGATTGTAGGCGAGAGAACGCGGGAACAAAGGATGAGATACCAAAAATTGAAAGGTTGAGCCTTGAGTCAAAGCGTTTTTGTTGCGCCTCCGGTGCATATCAAAAGACTCCAATACTTTTAAAGTGGTAGTCCATTGGTACTGCTTTAGCGGAAGATTCACTCCACTTTCCGTCAAGATTTCAATGTCTTGCAATTTGCTACTGAGGATGCGAATAATTTGAGCAGCCCGTTCAAGATGGATCCCTAGACTGATAAACACCCAAATATCATCATGCACGAGTGTGTGGTCCAGGTAGGAGCGAACGGTCGCACAATGTTTTGAGACACTTACCGTAAAATCATACAAACCGCGAGTTTGATAAAACTCGGGACTATACTCCTTGACAAAAAGGTAATATTGATTGATCATCTCCCATAGCTCAGTCGAAATGGTATATCTAACGGAGCGGGCGTTTTCGCGGGCCGAAAATATGGTTGATAGTAAAGAATTGGGCTGATCTGCACTGAGTCCGACATCGAACAAAACTTCTTTTTCATCCACTAATGAATCTTTGTCAAAATCGATCCCATACATATTTAGGATTGATTTCAAAACAAAATCCTTGTTCTATGTCGGACTCAGTGCAGATCAGCCCAATTCTTTACTATCAACCATATTTTCGGCCCGCGAAAACGCC
>JBCAWW010001164.1:0-2038 GCA_038534415.1 Bacteroidota bacterium
CATCCTTCCAGTATTACCCTCTTGATATAAAACTAGGCGTGTGTAGTCAATACAATGGTAAAAATTAATGTGAAGTTTTCTAGTTAGCTTTTCCCCAAAGCCTTACAAGAAATCTTATAGACTACTTACAACAAAAATCTGACCTGAAATACGCCATTGATAAATTATATACGCATTATCAAAAGATTTTGATGCAATGTGTAAGCATTTTATCTGATTTTTAGGATAATTCTGGCATTAATCAAACGAGCAGAAAGGTGATTTGGCACAGCAAAAGAATTGTTTTGCAAGTCTTTGATCCATACATGGGAAACAGTATTCTCTCTTTGCAAGAGATTAAATATCTCCAAAGTGGCCCAGATAGATTCTAAACCATAGGTAGGAGCATCCTTGGGACGATCGAAACGAAACTCTTTACTGAAACCAATATCCACGCGATGATAGGCGGGAAAGTCATAAGCAGTCCGAGACTCAAAAGTACGCGGAGGGCCAAATTTCATTCCGCTTCCATAGACATAATTGACATGTACTTTATAGGTTGGATTGATCGGCATTTCATCCTGAAAGTACATTGCGAAGGTTAAGCGTTGGTCCGTAGGCCGCGATATATACCCCCGATCATCTCCTCTAATATCTTCCTCCGTCTTCAATAAACCGAGGCTAACCCAAGAATCTACACCTTTGATAAACTCACCATTGATCCGAGCATCGAAGCCATAGGCATAGCCATCTGCGACCTCATCCGGATAGTAGCGAATTCGGACGTTTTGAACCTCATATGGGATCAAGTTGGACAAACGCTTATAATAAGCATCGCTTGTCAACAAGAAGGGACGTCCCCAAGCCTCAAATTGATACTCCATCCCGACTATCGCATGCACCGATTGCTGAGGCTCAATATCTAGATTGAGGGTACCATCAAAACGCCTTAATTCTCGATAAAATGGAGGCTGTTGATAGACACCACCCGCCAAACGAAAGCGCAAAAAGGGATCCCCTTCCTGCCCTTTGAAAGCACTGATCAAAAACTGCGCTCTTGGGCTAAACATTACTTTGTCAAGTAGATCATAATAGACCACTCGTGCCCCTGCCGTAAAAAGTACATTACGGTGCATCTGCCATTCGTATTGCAAAAAAGATTTATACAAGGCTGAATTGAGCTGCACTTGACCTCTAATCGTCTCGATTAATCCAAATCGACCTAAAGTATCGACTAAATAACCAGCGGAGTCTAGTACAGAATACTCCTTGAGGTCATCATCAAACTGTTGATACTGGTATTTGAGTCCGAATAAAATCCGATGAGTTGACTGATTATCACTGGTCCAGCGGCCTTTCATTTGTGCGCTAAGCACATTTGCAGTTAGGTAGTTTCGCGCGTGGCGGAACTCTGAGCCTATGCCGAGATCAAACTCGGATTCGCCAAATTCATCAGAACCAAAATTGGTGTTTACTTCTCCTAACAAATAGCCCCCCTCAAGATCGAATAGCTCGCTTTCTTGGGTTTGAAAAGCAGTTACGATATAATCGATATTGAAACGAGTCGATGGGCGATAAGAAAGCATCAAAGCGCCTAAGCCAGTAGTATAGGTGCTGATTTCACGGCCTTCAAAGGCGACCCGCAAGCGGAACGCTTGCTGGATGGTACCAAAAGTAGTTTCTCTGCCGGTTGGCTCAAATTCATACCTATTACGTGATACGGCAAAGAAGGCGGTTAACTTTAATTTGTTTTCAGGGAAGTATTTAATATCCGTGGTATCTCCATCGCTATTGACCTTATACTTAGGCAGTTTGGCCCTTGTTTTAGGGGTATAGGTAAACATTGCCTGATAGTCCAAGAAATTTGGGCGATAATCACCGCGTGTTTCCAAACTATTGAGGAGATAAGAAGCAGAAAAACGACGTGCTCCCATCAAGTAGGTAAAGCGTCCAGGTTGATCAGGATCTTTTTTATTCAAAGCCACGGCTGAGATTGGTATCATAACCAATAACATTCATATGGAAGGCCGCAGCAAGAATAAAAAAGATCCTGATCAAC
>JBCAWW010001165.1:0-2034 GCA_038534415.1 Bacteroidota bacterium
ATAAAGCAGAAAAGTCAATAAAAGTAGGGGTTTCAAGCCTTTTTTAATGAGCTACACTTTTATCAATAAGAGGCAACTCGATTACAAAGAGGATCATTCACCATGGCTATTTCATCTGCTGTTATTACTCCGTTTGGTCAGGTCGCAGACAACCCCATTCTGTTAGAAAAGTCTGTTACCGAGCCCGTTTGTGAAGGCTTAAATGTTGCACTTGCTAGCATTCAGGGGCTCTACCTCCAGTACCAAAAGCATCACTTCGTTGTAGAAGGCGCTGAGTTTTTACAGCTTCACAACTTTTTTGAAGAAGGCTACACCGCAACGAGAGAACATGCCCATGACATTGGCGAGCGCTTAGACGGACTGGGCGGCGTGCCTGTCGCTAGCTTTGCCAAGCTAGCTGAGCTTTGCTGCTTTGATCAGGAGCCCGATGGTACCTACGGCTGCCGTCAAATGGTCGTCAACGATTTGAAAGCTGAGCAGGCTATTATTCAGGTCATTCGTCGCAATGCGGCTCAATCAGAAAGTTTGGGCGATCGCGCGACGCGCTACCTATACGAAGGCATTTTGCTCAAAACTGAAGAGCGTGCCTATCATCTAGATCATTTCTTAGCCTCCGATACTTTAATCAACTTCTTAAACTAATTCTTGACAGGTTAGCCGAGTGGGCTAACTTACTATTCGATGCCCTTTGGGGGCTTACATTTTTAGCAGGAGCCTACAGCTGGGCTTCTGCTTTTTATTGGGCTGCGTTTTACCTATATTTTTTACCCAGAAAGGACCCATAGCCAAAAGAAGCAAAATTTGACTGAAAATAGGACGCCCTAGAACGCCGAAAGTCTGCTTTTGAAAGTCAGCTGCTGAAAGTCAGCTGCTGAAAGCCAACTATAAGCAAGCAACCTCCATGGGATAAGCCCAGGCTTCTCTCATCAATTAATCAAGAACTATTCTCATTGATAACGTTATACCTTTAGATGATAATCACTGTCAAGAAGCTTTTTGGACTTTTCTGTAGTTACTTTTGAAATAGCCAGCATCCACGAGGCTAAGGCGTTTTATGCAGTCTTGAAAATACACTGAAACACCGTCTTCTGAATGATTTTGAGACATTCCTAAATATATGTCAGCGCTTAATTTTGCGTTTGAAGCGCCGTACTCCCTTTGATTGCCTCAGCCTGCAATTTCAAGGTCATTTTCATCCGTAAATCGTATAATGATTCTCAATAATGCTTGGCTAGTGCTTAGTGCTGGTTATCGCAACTGTCTAAGTCTTTGTCGTTTCCTTCCGTCTGAGGGGCATCAGTTATGAAAGAGTCAGCGGCATTTGGATGGGTGGGTAAAGTCTTGGCTTTTATCCCCGGTGAAAAATCACCCGTTCAGTATTTGTCTATGCAGGTTGTTGCTGCTGATAGCGGCACTGCTCCAGCGCTTAGCCCAAGAATTGAGCCAGAGATTGAGCCAAAGATTAAGTCAGAGATGGAGTCGTCGCAGAAATATGCCATTGCCCTAAGCAAGTCTGTCCGGCAGATGATGCTTGGTTACCTATCGCCTGATGATTGGATTCGAGTGGTCGGTAAGCGTAAGTTTGATGGGAAAACGGGCGATTGGCAATGGAAAGCTAAAGAGATCGTCAAGCTGTCTGCGACTCAAATCGATCACTATCGTACGCATCACTATCGTCAGGCATTAGAAAAAAGCGCTGACCTAGACAGCACTCGACGTGGGACTAGGCAGCCTACGCTCCAGAAAATATCTGGCACAGCATCTAGAACAGTATCTGGCCAAACATCCAGCAAAACATCTAGCCAAACGCGGGTACTCATTTGCCAAAAGTCTAGCTGTCAGCGACGGGGAAGTGTGGCTGTGTGCCAGGCTATGGAACGTGCGATCGCGCAAAACAATCATCCTCATGGCATCACCCTTCAAGCCATTGGCTGTATGAAGCAGTGCAAATCTGGCCTATGGTGCTGAAGTCGTCTGCAAAATCTGTTCAATAATCTTGTAGGCAGCTTTGGGCGTTATGTTTGCGTATCGTTT
>JBCAWW010001166.1:0-2029 GCA_038534415.1 Bacteroidota bacterium
CATACAAACCGCTCAATTCGCTTTGGTCAAAGGCAGTGCCCTCATCTTGCAATAAGGCGCGAAACTTTTGAAAAGGATCCTCAAAATCTGTCCGGCTTAGGCATAGATACAATTGATAGTACAGGGCTACTGAGGGATAAGCCAAATAGGCCTCATGATTTGCGACAAACTCAACCAATTCAGGCAACAAAACCGAATGATATTCCCCCTGAATCACATTGCCGCGATTGAGCATCTCGCAGGCATTTTTGAGCTTTTGCGCCAGAAAAAAGACGGTCAATTGCTCATCCATGAGATTTAAGTGCTCATCAAAGCGACGTTCGCCAAGGGCGAGAAAGCCAAAGTTTTGCTGTTTGAGCAATTGAAAATGCTGAAGATGACTTTCGCTGTTTTTGAGTTTTTGTTTCGCTTGCAGCAGAACGCTTTTCTTTTGAATCCGCTGATGGATCGGCCACAAATCATGTTCAGTTAGGTACTCTAACTGAAGTAAGCGTTCCGCGAGCGGTACCTCATTTAACTGCTCCATCGCAAAGAAGCGTTCGACCAGGCGAGTCAAAAAAGAAAGGTGATCATAAATCCGCTGCATCTTTAGGGCTTCAGTCGGCGGATATAAAGTATGATAGATCGTTTTGGCTGGAAGTTTTAGCGGATTGGTTTGCTCTATGTTTTGAAGCAACAATTGCAATAAGGGCAGCAGGCGAGGATTTTGATTGAAATAGGGGGACTTTACGAAGTCAAGCAAACGTTTTTGGCTCGTTTGATCTAAACTTTGCAGTAAGATTTGGATTTTTTGCAATTGAATCACATTCAGAAAATAGAAAAATCGTGTCAAAAAAATCGATTTATTACAGCAAAAATCAATTATTTAACAAACCATCTAGATTCAGAACCATTCATTATTGTGGTTTTCATTCTGTCTAAAGTCGATCAAATTGTAGAAAATAACTCCTAAAGCCGTTTCTCATGACCCGAGTACTTAGCACAATATTTCTATTAGGATCGATTTTGAGTCTGCCTGCACAAACCTTAGAAACCATCTTTCAGGGAGCTAGCACCACTATTGTAGATCAACAAACTTGCTCTAGCGCAGCCATTTGCGATGATATGGATCCGGCTACGATCGATATCTGCTTAGCTGGCCGCTGTGCGCATACGACTATGTCGGGGCTTCTTCCGTCCACGCATGCCTACCGCATGCAGCTCAGCCCAAGCGGTGATCTTTGGTATACCAGTAGAGGGGGAATATCGCATTATGATGGAATCAATGGCTCCTATATCACGCCCCTCAACGGCGCTTGGCCGACGCAATGGACAATGAGCACCGTAATCGCACCTCAAATCGGCCCTAATGGCGATGTCTGGGTAGTGGGTTCGGATATCGCTAACGGCCAGCCATTAGTGGTCGGCCATTGGGATGGCAGTCAATTTACCTCTTATTCAAACCAGGGTGGAGCGCTCGCGACTGGTGCAATTATCGATATGGCAGTCAGCCCAAATGGGGAAATCTCGGTTTTACATATTGGGAGTATGATCAGCCAATTCGATGGTATAAACTGGATGACTATCGACCTTAGCCAAATTACTTCAGTAGCCAATTTTAACGCTCGAGCCATAGCGTATGATTCAGCCAATGAGCTTTGGTTGGGCGGTATTGATAGTAATCAGCAGGCAGAATTAGCTCATTTCGACGGAACTACTTGGAGTTATATTTCGGGAGGTAGCGTGGTAAATGGTTCGGTTATCAATCTCACCATCACCAGTAACGATACAAAATGGCTTTACAGCATTTACAACAATGGCCTCATGCGCTACGACGGTACTTGGAACACCTATACCTATCCTAATGGCGGATTGACGTTTGGTAATATCCATCAAATTGCAGAAGGGCAAAATGGTCTCTTGTGGATGGCAATGGGGGGTAGCCTCGCCAAATTTGATCCCAATACAGCGACTTCTACTGCTTACTCTTATCTCAACTCTAATATTCCGATTAATTCAATCAAATCAGTAGCGGCAAACCCTAATACCA
>JBCAWW010001167.1:0-2027 GCA_038534415.1 Bacteroidota bacterium
GGGAGCTGAGAGCCTTGATACTAGTAGATACTACCTTTGCGCCTTGTCCGCCCTTAGACGTATCCTTCTTATCTGACACAAGTTATAATCACCCTAACGTAAGTTGGTTCTGGGATTTTGGTGATGGAGCCACTTCGAGCTCTCCTTTTCCCAATCACGTTTACACCCAGCCAGGCGTCTATGATGTTACCTTTATCATTAGCTCTAGTGTTGGCTGTAGCGATACCATCTTTTATGATGACCTAATCAATATTGCAGGGCCTAAAGCTGAAGTTGCTTTTGATCCAAGCGAAGGCTGCCCTGGCACAGCGTTTACCTTCCGCGCTGTCACCCAAGATAGCCTACAGTTTGAATGGCTCTTTGGTGATGGTAATACCGGTCAAGGCTTGGTAACTACTTACGCATATAATGATCCGGGTATCTATACCCCCATCTTGGTTTTAGAAGACACACTTGGTTGTCAGGTATTTACTCCCGCAGACTCCACTATCGAGGTATTTACTCCACCCAAGGCAGTCTTTACTGCTGACCAAACAGTACATTGCGATACTGGCAGGGTTACTTTTATCGACCTTTCTACCTCTCCAGGAAGCCCTATCGTATCTTGGTTATGGGACTTTGGCGATGGTGATACGAGCGATCAACAAATTGCTTTTCATACCTATCAGACTTTGGGCAAGTACACGGTCAGTCTGACAGTAACTACTGCTGATGGCTGTAGTGATGTGATCGTGATGCCCGATTTCATCGAACTCTTCCCCGCCCCTCAACCCATCCTCAATCCATTGCCGGGGCTTAGTGGCTGTGAAGACTTCAGCATAAACGTCAATTTGGATCCCAACAATCATCCCTTTGCCCTCCAAACATGGATGTGGAATGCCGGGGATGGTAGTGGCAATCAACCTACAGGCAATACATTTAGTCATACCTATACCGATGCAGGGACCTATACCCTGTCGGTGGTGGTGAGTGATGAGAACGGCTGCTCCGCAGAACGCTTAGAACAGATCACCGTGCATCCGCTACCAGTGGTTTCCTTTACGGCCACTGATAGTATGGGCTGTGCGCCCTTTGCCACTACATTTAACTCCAAGCTCAATGGAGGAATAATCGATTGGACTTGGGACTTAGGAGATGGCAATTTTGCGACTCAGCCCAATGTCCCTCATACCTACCAAGACAATGGCTGGTATACAGTCAGTCTGAGCGTCGTCGATACCAATGGCTGCCGAAACACGCTCGAAAAAGAATCTTACATCAAGCTATCAGTGCCTTTGGTGGACTTTAGCATAAGTGATACGGTCATTTGTCCGGGTACTACGGTTGATTTCTTTGATGAGAGCTTTGCTGATACTACACTCAGTAGTTGGAGATGGACGTTCGGCGATGGAGCCGGAAGTATACAAACAGATCCAAGTCATAGCTACCAACAGACAGGCATATACCCCGTCAAACTCGTCGTATCAGATATATTTGGCTGTACCGATAGCCTTGAAAAAATCAATGGGGTCGAGGTCTTACGTGATGAAGTACCGAAAGTACTGTCATTGAGCAGTGTGAGCGTGATCGGCGCTCAAACGGTAAGAGTAGACTTTCCCGCCTTCGCCAATGTGCATAATGACTTTGGCGCTTATGTCCTCTATCGCAAAGACGCTAGCGGTAATTTTGGCGAAATCATGCGGGAGACTCGTCTCAACGCCAACTATTTTGAAGACATTATGGCGCCTAGTCAAGCCGGCCCAGTTTGCTATAAGGTACAAGTTGAAAATCATTGCGGTACAACTTACGATCTGGCCTTAGCTGAGGAGCACTGTACGATCTACCTTGAAGCAGAAGGTCAACTCGACGCAATCGCACTAGACTGGACGGAGTATATCGGATGGGACGAAGTTGAGCAATACAACATCTATCGAGTCCAAAACTATGCCCCCACTCAAATGGATTGGGTAGGTGCAGTGCCCGGCACACAAAGCTATTTCTTTGATCAAGATATGTGGTGCTACGATGGCTTTAGCTATCGCATTGAA
>JBCAWW010001168.1:0-2020 GCA_038534415.1 Bacteroidota bacterium
TTTCGAGTCTCAGATAATAGTAGCCATCTGGCAGGCTTGAAAGCGAAAATGTCATCAAGATCAAAGCTTTTGTGATACAGTAGCTAGGGAGATTACCGCTGCGCGGAACGCTTCTCTCTGATGCATAAAAGGATGCCTCTTTTCTCAAAAGCTAGAGAGGCAATCTTCTACTGTTTTCCGCTGCGCGGAACGCTTATTTTATTCCCACAGAGGGATCCGAACTGGCAGCAGCGCAATATTTTGTGCCGTCCCGAATAAGCGTTCTGCGAAGCAGTAAACCCCTTACTGAAACCAGCGATATACGCTCCTGAGGTCTTTGTGTAAGCGGGTCGCCTCGTAATAATAGCGATGTTTGGGTTGCTTAATGATTTCCTTAAGGATTGGGCTCTCTGCTTGATCAAAAGCAGTATCTAAGGCATTGAGTGCTTGCAGCCATTCACTGGCTTGGCGATGAATCGGATCTTCGAAATCTTCAAAATGTGATAATTGATCTTTGAGTTCCGCGATGGAGCGGACTGTATCCCCTGTCTGGCCCAAGCCAGAGGTGCTGCTAGCTAAGTGCTTATTGATGAGTGCTGCATTGCTATATTGCGGTACTTCTCGGATGAGATCATTGATACCCAATCCCAACATGAGCGTCAAGGCAAAACCGCTGAGCAAACTAAAGACTGGGATGCGCTGCCACCAAGGAGTCCGAAAAGCCGCAGCCCAATCTGCCTTGTGATATTGGTCGAGCCAACCCTGCTTGAATAGAAATTGTAGCTTGGCCTGTAAATCTTCGTTTTCTGGCTCTAGGGCTGCTCGTTGGACAGTTTGCTGGACCTTATTCTGGAGATTGTCTGCTTTTCCGGCATTCTCTTCGAGAACGCTTAATATCGCCTGCCTTGCTTTGGCTTCGGTCTCTACATCCATACGATCGATCAATTGCTGCTTGAGCTGGTTTGGCATTTCTCCTTCTTGTACAAAGGGCAATTGGCTGATCTGGATAAGCTTATCATAACTCATCCATTGTTCTTCGAGAGGATACTCCTCTTGCATGGCTTCTCCGATTCGCAAGACCATCTCCCAGCTTAAATCTGGGGCAAGACTCATGGCCGTCAACCATTGAAAAGAAGCTTCTCCTAAATATGCTTCTAAGTCCTCAACTTGATTGAGGTCGTATTGGGCAAGACTGACTTGGGCTTTTTGCTGGACCAGTTTGACTTCTTGGAGATGGTCATCTACGCTAAAACCACTGCTTTGTAAGGCCTCTACTAATCCTAGTTGGCCTTGCATATCGGCTGGGACTAGGCTAAAACAAAGGCTTAATGCTTCTTCGCGTTTATACCAGTTTTGCGGAGCTTCTGGGCTGATTAATACTTTGGTCTCCCAGGTAGCAAAGGCGGTATTGACCCAAGAAGCCAGCTTATTGCTGCCAGGCTCGACCATATAACTACCTTTGCCAAAGACCAATAGTTTATGCTTTGGGTATTTGCGCGCGAGGCTATCCAATTCCCAAGGATCGCCCTTTTCGTTGTAGCAATCCCTTGGATCGTTGCGGAAGTGATAGGTCCGAATGGCTACCGATTCTGCCTGCAAGAGCTTGACTAATTGAGCAAATAAAGATGCCGCCGGGCGGTTGGGCTCACTTTCGTCGATCAGGACTAGATATTCGGTATCTACTTTTTGAGTTTTGTATTTGAGACTGGGAAGACCGCCACTTCTGACGGTGGCGTAGAGGGTCTGTTGGATGTCTAGCCTGCTATGCTGTCCACTTTGGCGATGGGCCATGCTTTCGGCTAAATCATAAAAAGCAGGTTCGGCTTCTAGGCGCAGATCGGTTTCGGCATGCGGTAGTGCGTATTCTCCATCTGGATTCTCCAGAAACTCCCTTTGGAAATAGATTCTGTAAGCCTGCTTTTCCCAACGTTTTAACAAGCCCTCTATCAGAACTATGAGGAATAAGCAGAGGCTAAAAAGCCCAATTTTGATTTTGTTTTGGTCTTTTTCTTGGAGTGTTAGCAGTTGAGCGGCGCGTTCG
>JBCAWW010001169.1:0-2019 GCA_038534415.1 Bacteroidota bacterium
TAGAGTCATTTGTAAAACGCTATGGAGAAGACAAATACTTAGTGGCTTCCACCTTAGAGGATGACGAAAGAAATAAATGGCTGGAGCTTAGCTGCTACGACGATGAGTTAAATGAATTATGGAATCGCAAAGTAGTAGATCTTAGTGGGGACAGACCCAATAGCAATATGCTGATCAACTCACAAGGCGATATCTATCTCATGGGCCACCTCGGAGTCGATGAGTACGGCTATCAAATATTGATCGCCAAACTCAATAATGCTACTGAGACAGAGTGGATCAAAACCTACGGTTTGCGGGTGCAGGGCCAATCTATGGGCAGGATCGATATGGGCGTATTTATGATCGAAGCCCAGGATGGACAGATCCTTATTGGCGGTAATACGGGCAGTCTTTATGGTACAGGCCTCAATTATGCCTTTGCTATTGACGCCTCAGGTGCTTCGATTTGGGCCAAAGCTTATGCCAACCCCAATGGATACATGACTAGCGCTACCTATGATGAAGCTACTCAATCATACCTATTCGGCGGTTATTATCTCAAGACGCTTTCCTCTGACGATATTTCCCAAGGGTTTTTATTGCGGGTCGATCTAGAGGGAAAGCCGATAGAGTAGTAGGTGATTTACGCAAGCTGTCATTTACTTTTTTAGCCGTCATTTTACAATCCCGGGATCGCTACAAAATGACCGCTCATCATCCTGTTTTGCTGAGCGAAGTCGAAGCATCTATAGCAGTTTTGACAACTGCTTCGCAGAACGATTATCAGCGTTCCGCGAAGCGGAAACCAATTCCGAAATCGGGCAGTGATAGAAAAAAGAGGGAGCTTTACGGAAATTTGGGTCAGCAGCTCTAAATTACACAAGCAACTTAAATCCCCTGCTGCTCCTTTTTCTCTTTCATGTCTAATGCGACATCCACGATCATATCCTCTTGTCCTCCCACCATTTTGCGTTTGCCAAGCTCTTCGAGGATTTCGCGGGTATCAAGCCCGTATTGTTGGGCTGCCTTTTCGGAGTGGAGGAGAAAACTAGAGTAAACGCCAGCATAACCCAGCGAAAGCGTCTCTCTATCTACTTGCACCGGACGGACCTGTATCGGGCGTATCAAATCGTCAGCGGCATCCATGAGTTGAAACAGATCGCAGCGATGCTCCGCTTGCATCTCCATTTTATTGAGGACGGCAACAAGCGCTTCGAGGGGACAGTTACCTGCACCGGCGCCCATACCTGCCAGCGAGGCATCAAGTCTCGTGGCACCATGCTGCATCGCTACTATGGTATTGGCTACGCCCAACGATAAGTTTTGGTGGCAGTGAATGCCGATTTCGGTTTTGTCATCGAGTATGTCTCGATAGGCTTGGATGCGTTCGGCGACGCCGTCCATCAAAAGGGCTCCCGCCGAATCGGTCACGTACACACAATCTGCTCCGTAGGACTCCATCAGCTTAGCTTGCTCGGCCAGGCCTTTGGGATCGTTCATATGCGACATCATCAAAAAGCCGCCTACGTCCATGCCTAGCTTTTTAGCCGCTTCTATATGTTGGGCGGAGATATCCGCTTCGGTGCAGTGGGTTGCTATGCGAACGCTTCTCACGCCTAATTCATAGGCTTTTTTGAGATCCTCGATGGTCCCAATACCTGGCAGTAATAAGGTGGTCAATACCGCATGCTCAAGCTCCTCGGCCAAACCCTCTAACCACTCCCAATCGGTATGAGCGCCAAAGCCATAATTAAAGCTGGCTCCCGCCAAACCATCGCCATGAGAGACTTCAATGGCATCTACACCGGCCTTGTCCAAGGCTTTGGCAATGCTACGAATTTGCTCCTTGCTGTATTGATGGCGGATCGCATGCATGCCATCTCTGAGGGTAACGTCTTGTATGTAAAGCATTTGGATATCCAATTTTGAAGGAAGAAAAATAAGCCGCTATTGCGAGACTAAGCGTTCGCCAGTGGCGAGAGCAGCAGAGGTCATGATGTCTAGATTGCCGGCATAGGCTGGTAGGTAATGACCTGC
>JBCAWW010001170.1:0-2010 GCA_038534415.1 Bacteroidota bacterium
GATCCTGACGGCAGTACAAAAAGTCTGCGAACAAGAAGGTAGCTTCAATGTGAGCAAAAATATTATCTCTTTGCAGCTGCGTAAGTAGCGTTTTTGCTGGATACTGTTTACATTTTGTGGAGTATTTTATTATAGGCTGCTTCGCAGAACGCCTATCTCATCTCCATAGTCAAACTTATGTCCAACATCAAAAAAGAAGATATCAAACAGGAGGTATTTGACCTCTATGACGATTACGCTCACAATAAGATCGATCGCCGGCAGTTTGTCGAGCGTCTCTCAACCTATGCGGTTGGCGGCCTGACTTTGCCCGCGCTTTTGGGCTTTGTGATGCCAGACTATGAGACCAAACTGCAAGTCAAAGCAGATGATCCACGCTTGGACTCTCAGTACGTCATGTATCAGTCTCCCAAAGGTGGAGGGGAAATAAGAGGCTTACTCTCCTCGCAGCTTGCGAGTAAAGCAAAGCAGCCCGGCATATTGGTCGTGCACGAAAATCGAGGCCTCAATCCTCATATCGAGGATGTCAGTCGGCGCGCTGCTTTGGCGGGTTTTGTGGCTTTCGCTCCAGATGCGCTCTGGCCCTTGGGCGGTTATCCTGGCACGGACGATGAAGGCCGGACCCTCCAGCGTCAACGTGATCGCAATGAGATGCTAGAGGACTTTATTGCGGCATTTCACTTCTTGCGGGAGCATCCCCAATGCAATGGAAAAGTTGGGGTAGTGGGCTTTTGTTTTGGGGGCTGGATATCCAATATGCTCGCTGTCAAGCTTCCCGAATTGCTTGCGGCAGTACCATTTTACGGTGGACAGCCTGATGCCGAAGCAGTGCCACAGATTCAAGCGCCTTTGATGCTGCAATTTGCGGGACTGGACAAGCGCGTCAATGCCGGCTGGCCGGCCTACGAAGCGGCCCTAATGGAAAATGGAAAGGAGTATGTCGCCTGTCATTATCCAGAGGTCAATCATGGCTTTCACAATGATAGTACGCCCCGCTTCGATCCCGCGATGGCTCGGCTCGCTTGGGAGCGGACGATCGGTTTTTTTGAGGAGAAGTTGACTTAGCTTCTCCGCTTCGCGGAACGCTTTTCTTGAATGATTGGTGGGACGAATTATTGAAGAGTTGAATCTATTGCAATAATCTTTTCTCCGCTTCGCGGAGCCTTTGTTTTTGTTGCTGCAAGGCAGTGCCTTGCAGCAAAGGGGGGGGAGAAGCATTCTGCGCTTCCGCATAGCTATCGGGAGTAATCTCAAAACAAAAAAATCGAGCCTCGCTGATCAATAAACGAGGCTCGATCTGATTTTTGGGGTGCTGCTTATTGAAATACCCTTAGGTAATCTATTTCCATAGTTTGGGGAAATACTGTGCTCGCATCAGGATTGCCGGGCCAATCGCCTCCTACGGCTACATTCATGATGAAGAAATAGGGGGCATTAAAAGGAAAACCATCGATATCTTCCTCCCTAAAAGTCAGGAAGGATTCGCCATCTAGGTACCAGCTGAGAGATTCTCGGGTCCAAATGACGCTGAAGACATGAAACTGATCCGCAAACTCTCCCGAATCGAGCGTTTTGCCGCTGCCTCGGTATTGGTGTCCATTGTTGTCATAATGTGCCGTACCGTGAGTTACATTGGGCTCATGACCGACGAGTTCCATGATATCGATCTCTCCGCATTGAGGCCAACTTACTTCGTTTATGTTTGCTCCTAGCATCCAAAGTGCAGGCCAGATTCCTTGACCTTTGGGGAGCTTGGCTCGTATGTCAATGCGGCCATACTGGAATTCGTATTTGTCTTGGGTGATCATACGAGCGGAGGTATAACTGCCATTTTCTTCTCTGGCGGTAATGCTCAATTTGCCATCAGCGACGGAAGAATAGATAGGATCAGCTGAATAAGCTTGTAGTTCATTATTGAACCATTCGTCGCCTACCTCATGGGTCCAATTGCTCATGTCGATCGAGTTGCCATCAAACTCATCAGACCAAACACGGGTCATTGAAGGGTAT
>JBCAWW010001171.1:0-2010 GCA_038534415.1 Bacteroidota bacterium
GTAAAAGGGAAAGCCAAAATCCCTGATTATATCCAACTTCGCGACGAAAATCTGACGCTGATCGGCTACTTTAGACCTGGTCGCAAGGAGCGTTTGGACAAAATTATCAAAGACCCAGACGAGGCCTTACAAATTCAAGGTGTGATCGACAGCATGACTGAATATGGTAGGATGCAGAAGGTCGAGCTGCCATGAATAAGGATGCCCTGATCCAAATTACTGATGTTTCGGTCCGCCTAGGCGAACGCGATATCCTTGAGAATATCTCCGTTGAAATTGAAAAAGGAGGTTTTTATTACTTGGTTGGGCAGACCGGGGCTGGGAAAAGCACCTTCTTGAAACTCCTATATGCAGATTGTCCTTTTCATGCAGGAAGCATTGAGCTAGGGCCTTTCAATATTGGCAGCCTATTGCCCAAAGAGATTCCCTATTTGCGTCGTAAACTCGGGATTGTATTTCAGGACTTTCAGTTGCTACCGGATCGGACGGTGGCTGACAATATTTTATTTGCGCTTCGCGCAACGGGTTGGACTTCACGAGCCAGAATCAAAGCTCGTATTACTGAAGTGCTCATGTTGGTCGGTATGTGGGCCAAAGCCAATGCTAGACCCCATCAATTATCAGGAGGAGAGCAACAAAGAGTCTCCATCGCTAGAGCCCTTATCAATGAACCTTCCTTGCTGATCGCAGATGAGCCTACTGGAAACTTAGATCCTGATTCTGCTCAGTATTTGATGAAACTACTGCGTAAAATTAATCAAGGAGGTACCACTATCTTGATGGCTACACATGAGTATGCGCTCCTACGATCTTATCCCGCTAAGGTATTAGAACTAAAAGATCGAGCGCTTTATCCCTATGACCATCCCCGAGAATTTTTACAAAAGTTTCTCAAACCTCTCTAGGGATCAAGTTCATAGATAGAATAATTATTCTATCTATCTTGTTCAGGCCATTAGTATTTAGTATTTTGTATGCGTGCTACGTCTGCCCAAAAACGAAATGTCACAGCCAGCAGCATGGTCTTCTGCCCCCCAAAATATTGGTTGGCATACTCGGCTTGCTTCACCTGAGCTCCTTGAAGCTTGGATGGATCAACCTACCTATGCCTGTTTGGTTTTGGACAAAGAGGGCGTTATCCAAAAGGTAAATGATACTTTTATTGATTGGAGAGCTAGTAGCAGCTTGGACATCCTCTTTCGTAATATCAAGGAGATTCTCCCCCAAAACACTTATTCATCTCTGTGGGAAGGGCTGCAAATCACCTTTAAAGGCGATAGCAAAGTCAAACAAATATATCCTTCCTCTCTTTTCCCAGAGCAAAGCATTGATCATGTATGTGTGAATCAATATCCACTGCGTGAAGCTGCTAAAGGAGAAATTATTGGTGCCTTGGTATGTTTTGACATTAATCGCTCGCAAATAGCGCAATCAGCAGAGGCACTTTCTGGTCCTAGTCAACAAAAAATCTTAGATAGCCTTGACGCCCTTATTGTGGTAGTGGATCCACAAATGAATTTGGTGAGCTATAATCAGCGCTTTTTTGATTCGATGATCAAGCACTTCCCTGCAGAAGTGAAAGTGGGATTCCCATTTCTTAAGCTGGTCCCAGCTGAACACAAGGAAAGGTATATATCGCCTTTCGAAAAGGCTTTGCAAGGAGAGACAGTAGCCCAGGAGGTGAAGATTAATAAGATTTGGTGGGAGATAAAGCATACTCCAGCCTATGAAGGGGAGGAAATTATCGCGGTCGTGATTACCGCCGCTAAAATAGAAGATTGGGTCAAAATGAGGACGGAGTTCAAACTCCTCACTCAAGAACTTATGCGCTCCAATGCAGAGTTGCAGCAATTTGCCTACATCACATCTCACAATTTACGGGCTCCTGTGGTCAACTTGGTAAGCCTGCTTGGCTTCATCGATAGAAAACAAATCGGTGATAGCATGAATCAGCAAATCTTTCATAAGGTAGATACTTCTGCCTTAAAGCTTGAGAGCACTTTGCAAGAT
>JBCAWW010001172.1:0-2009 GCA_038534415.1 Bacteroidota bacterium
CTTTATTTTTTCAGAGCGGCCTTGCCGAACGCTTCCCTCCGCTAGAAACAAAATCACCACTCTAAGAGGCTCAAAGCCACTTTTGAGAATCGTTCTCGGAGAGAAAATAAAAAATTACTTGCGCAAACACATTTTCCGAATCGTTTTATCCACCCCACATTACATTCCACGCTTGTGAAGGATTAGAAAATCCTCTATATTCATACCCAACTTGCAATCATACTCTTGTTTAATCCTTTGCTCACTCATGAAAAATTTGCTATTCCTGGCCTTGCTTCTAGCAAGTCAAGGTCTCTTCGCACAAAACGGAACCACTAGAGGCGACTTTCAAATTGATCGTATAGTCCTCATTGCCCTTCAAGAAGACTATCCTGGTGCGATCAACATCGCTTGGGTCAAATCCAACCAAAATTTTGAAGCTCGCTTTCAGCATCGTCAATATGATATGCGGGTGATTTATTCTCCAGATGGTTTGTTGCTATTTGAAGAATTTGTCGTTCCCAAGGACCGGTATGAGAGTTTAAAGACCATTTGGGCTGATTTGGCCGAGACTTATCCCGGCTACAGCTTGGAGGGCATATACCTCTGCAATGCCATTTCCAAGGAGTACTATCGAGCAGAAATCAGATATCGGGGCCAGTCTCTCATTCTAAAATACAACACTCAGAGCATGGAATTAGAGGATTAAATTCCCTCATGAAACAACCGTTCCCAGCTTTGTATTGCCAAAATCCGTATCAATCCACCGCGGATTTTTGCTAAAATGGGGCCATGAAAGCCTTCCTAGATGAGGATTTTTTACTAAACAATCCAAGCGCCCAGCGGCTATACCATGAGTATGCTGCGAAGATGCCAATCATAGATTACCATTGTCATCTTTCTCCAGAAGACATCGCGACCAATCGCCAATTTCAAAACCTCACTGAGGTCTGGTTGGAAGGAGATCATTACAAATGGCGAGCGATGCGTACTCACGGCGTCGCCGAACGCTTCTGTACTGGGGATGCAGATCCCTACCAAAAGTTTGTAAAATGGGCCGAAACAGTACCCTATACGGTACGCAACCCTCTTTACCACTGGACTCACCTGGAGTTAAGACGATACTTCAATCAGACTGACTTGCTCGGTCCCCAAACGGCAAACGATATCTATGATGCGTGTGGGGAGCAGCTTCAAGACCCTAACTTTGGAGTGTGGGGACTGCTTGACAAAATGAAGGTAGAAGTCGTTTGTACCACGGACGATCCTTTAGACGACCTAAAGGCCCACCAAAGTCTGGCGGAGTCTGAGTGCAAAACCAAAGTGGTGCCTGCTTTTCGGCCTGACAAATGTCTTGCGGTCGATGACCCAATATTTTTCAACCAATACTTAGATAAATTGGGGGAGATCACCATTTCGGATCTCGCGCACTATATCGATCTAATCAATGCCCTCCAACAGCGAATAGATTATTTTCACCAGCAGGGTTGTAGAGTTTCAGATCACGGCCTCAATACCATATATGCTGCTGATTTTACGGATACTGAGGTCAATGCGATTTTTCACAAAATCCGCTTAGGCAATCTGCTCACCCCAGAAGAAAAAGAAATTTATCGCGCCTCTCTTTTGTTTCACCTCGGCCAAATGTATCATGCCAAAGGCTGGACCCAACAGTATCACCTTGGCGCCCTGCGCAACAACAATAGCCGCATGCTACGGACTTTAGGTCCAGATACCGGTTTTGATTCGATTGGGGATTGGAGTCATGCGGAGGCATTGGCCAAATTTCTGGGCCGCTTGGACAATAAGGATCAATTGGCTAAAACCATTATCTATAACCTCAATCCCAAGGACAATGAAGTGATGGCCACCATGATCGGTAATTTTAATGATGGCAGCATTGCAGGCAAAATTCAATGGGGCTCTGGCTGGTGGTTCTTAGATCAAAAAGACGGTATGGAAAAGCAGCTAAACACCCTCTCAAATATGGGCCTGATTGCTCATTTTGTGGGGATGCTGACTGATTCAAG
>JBCAWW010001173.1:0-2008 GCA_038534415.1 Bacteroidota bacterium
CTTGTTTCATGTGCTAAAAAAAGTCAGTTTCGCGTATCAAAATATTTTTTGCATGAAACCAACTTTACTGATCCTTGCTGCGGGAATGGGAAGCCGTTATGGTGGTCTCAAACAAATAGATGGCGTTGGCCCTAATGGCGAAGCCATCATTGAATATTCGATTTACGATGCGATCAGAGCCGGATTTGGCAAGGTTGTATTTGTTATTCGAGAAAGTATCGAAGCGGATTTCAAGGCCTACTTTGCCAATAAATTTCAAGACAAAATTGAAATCGCATATGTCTATCAGGAAATAACCAATGTTCCCGATGGTGTGCCTTATCATCCAGAACGCCAAAAGCCTTGGGGTACTGGGCATGCAGTATTGATGGGAGAAAGTGCCATCAATGAGCCTTTTGCCATGGTCAATGCCGATGACTTTTATGGAGCGATTGCCTTCCAACAAATGGCAGATTATCTAAAGTCTATGCCAGAGCAGGAGCATCCTCCCTACTGCATAGTAGGCTACAAACTCAACAATACTCTTTCTAAACATGGAAGCGTTTCGCGAGGCGAGTGTAAATTTGATGAGAATAACCTCCTGATTAGCGTTACCGAAAGGACGAAAATCCAGCGCAATGAAACAGGAGAAATTGCCTATACAGATAGCGAGGGTACGGATCACATTTTGGCCGAAGATACCATCGTCTCTATGAATATGATTGGCTTTGCTCCTAATGCTTTTGATCATCTCAACCATTATTTCAAAAGTTTCCTCGAGCAGCGAGGCCAGGAACTAAAGTCTGAATACTACATCCCTACTCTCCTCTCCCAAGTCATCCAAGACAACAAAGAGTCTGTCAAAGTGATCACCACTGATGCAAGCTGGTTTGGGGTAACTTATAAAGAAGACCGCAGCTTTGTTGAAGAAAACGTGGGTCAGCTAGTCCAGCAAGGCGTTTACCCTGCCAATTTATGGAGCTAAAGATTTCGCAGGAAGTTCTTTCTGCTTTTGGGCCACTCCGTGGAACGCTCAGCATAGAGTCTCTGGGGAGTGGCCATATTCATGATACCTATTTAGTGCAAACCAATGCGGGGCCCTTCGTACTGCAAGCCTTCAATGATACGGTATTTCAAAAAGCGGATCAGGTAGCAGCTAATATCGCCAAGGTTTCAAGTCATTTATCTGAGATCATGTTTCGTGAATACCCGCTTGACGCGGAACGCCGATTCATGAAGGTAATCGAAAGCTCCCAAGGACCAATATTTAGGGACTCAGCGGGGGCCGTATGGCGGGTATTTGATTATGTTTCAGATACGACAACCATTGATGAAGTATCTCATCCTAAGCAAGCTTGGGAAGCAGCGAGAGCCTATGGAGAATTTATCAGATTATTGGCACCCTTAGATCTAGCCTCGTTTCACGAAACGATTCCCAATTTCCATTATTTACCCTTTCGCCTTGAGCAGTTTGAGGAGGCTTTGGCTAAAGCTTCCTCAGATGTACTCAGCCAAGCAGGCGATTTGACGAAGCGTTTGCCGAAGGCAGCAAAACACCTATGGCAGCAACTACCTTTGGCCCAACTTCCCAAACGATTGGTGCATAATGATACCAAAATCAACAATGTCTTATTGGATCAGGAGAGTTTAGAAGGATTGTGCGTGATCGATTTGGACACCATCATGCCGGGTTATCTATTGTATGACTTTGGAGATATGGTTCGCAGCTTCGTAAGTCCGACGGCTGAGGATGAAAAAGACCTTGCGCTTATTGAGATAAGGGGAGACATACTAGTAGCACTCGAAGCAGGCTTTTTGGCAGGATTAGGCAATATCATCACCCCTATCGAAAAAGAAAGCCTGCCTCTGGGAGGCAAATTGATGACCCTAATCATGGCCACTCGCTTTCTGACAGACTTCCTCAACGGCAATATTTATTACAAAACGGACTATCCCACCCATAACCTTGATATCAGTCCCTTCTAAAAAGCTTTCTTTGCTAGAGCGATCGATAAAGTCCCGTGGTATG
>JBCAWW010001174.1:0-2005 GCA_038534415.1 Bacteroidota bacterium
AAATATTATCAGGGCAAAGTGATCGTTTTACAAGATGAAACTACGCAGAGTCATGCAGAATTTACGATCATGGCCTTGCAGACGGCTCCCGATAATATTTTTTGTTTTTACGGTTTCCTACATGATAGGGATCTTCATACCATATATAGCGTCCCGGATAGGAAGGATCAGGATAGGTAAAGGTGGCAAATGGACTACTGCTTGGCAGGAGATACTTCATGATGTGACGATAGGTGCCTTTGGGATAGTTCCTGATATCAAAGATGATCGCCTTGCAATCCATTAATTCCTTCATCATCTCACTTACTTCCTCTCTTTCTAAGCGCCCCATGTCTACATAGCCAATATTATCTGCTCTTTTTTCCCATTTGGGAACGCTCTCCTTCGGCGAATCCGCGCTGGCCAGTTCATGAAATTTCTTGGCTTGTACCGCCTCCAATACAAATGACATCCGTTTTCCATCCCGCTCTATCTCGATATTTATGATAGGATCTTCACCTACTAGGAGCCAATTAGAGATTTTGCGTTGGGTCGTGACTTCGTTCGAACTCAAGAGATAGGGATATAAGCGTTCTCGGAGAGAGTCAGTAGAGATATCATTGACCGCAAGCACTACATCTCCTCGCTCTAGAGGGTAGCGTTCTCCGAGGGAGTCAGGGATCACACGCATAATGACAGACTTGCCTTCGATCAATTTGACCGTAGCTAGGAGGCGATAATTTCCTTGACTAGCATCCCATGTTTTGCTCCGCAAAAAGGAATGACTATCGTAAATCCGAGCACTCAGTTTGCGAACCAATAGGTGATAGGTCAGTTGATCTTCGGCTTCAAAAAAGTCCAAGCTAAACTCCCGCAAGGTCTCTCGCCAATCTTCTCCGATCAGATATCGGTAGGGAAAATAATAATTGATCGCGTTCCAATAGCGAAACAATGCCAACATCCGATATGGCTGAGTTGGATATAGTGACTCATCATAGGCTTTTTCGTTTTCGAAGCTAGGGGGACCGTTCCAGGAACTGGGCATTGCATAATAAGCTTTGCCTTGATAGCGGTTGTTACGGATATAATCTAGTTGTGCTTTCAGCGACTCATTGAGGAGAGGGCTCTCTGCGAGGAACGACAAATCTAGATTGCGGAGGCTGGTATCTCCTTTCACATTGTCGCAAGATTTGCATGACGGGACTGGCCCTGCATTGCTAAGCCATTGTGTGACTATCCGCTGAAACTGCTCTGCACTAGGAGTTTGGGCGAGTGTCGGCAAATCCGCCACCAAGACAGAATCCCAATCTGTCTGACCACCCGCAATATTGGGATGGTAATACTTGAGGAAGCCCCAAACTTCCCCCAATGAAGCCATTGCTTCTACCTTGGCGTTCTGCTGTGCAGAAACAAAAAGGCTCATCATAAGTCCTAAAAGACTCAAACTTGTTTTTTTCATGCTTGCTTTTTGTGGCTTAATGATAAAATAAACAATAGTTACATCTCTCCCAATTAAGACATTCTGGTAGTAATGGTCGCAAAAAAACCTTTCAAGCCAATAATCAGTCAGTTGACGCGTTGATTTAATTACGATGTTCAGTAAATTTATATATTTGTACTATACGATTTGATAAAGGCCTCTTCTGAGGCAAACGATACTTCTCTTATTTATACTGCGCTAATAAGTTTTTTCTTAAGTTTTTACTTAATGTCTGAGGCCGTCCCAATGCCAGGGGGCGGCTTTTTTTGTATCTTGTCATCCCTATGTTTGCTAGATGGTCCATACTGTTTGTGTTGTTGGGTAGTTTAGGCTTTCCCACTCTCTGTTTGGCAACAGATACCTTACAGCTGCGCTTTGATAACGAAAACTATTTGTTGGAGCCGAGATATTTGGAGGTCTTAGGCGATCCCGAAAACCGACTGACCATAGAAGATATCACTTCTCCTGTTTATAGCGAGCAATTTTCTTTGACCAATCAAGCCTTTCCGCATCCTGAGGATTTAGATGCTTCTCATTGGATTCGAT
>JBCAWW010001175.1:0-2001 GCA_038534415.1 Bacteroidota bacterium
ATTTTCAAAAGTCCGCTACCTACATCAACCAAAAAAAAGAAGAGATAGAGCACGAAGTTCCAGCCAATATTCAAGACGTGATTTCTGCTTATTACTTCGCCCGGACCTATTATGATCATCAAGTCTTGAAGGTCGGAGATAAAATATCCCTGCGAAACTTCCTCGATCAAAAGACTTTTGGCCTCGAAGCGATAATGCTCAAAAGAGAAGTGATCGAAGTAGATGGGAAAAAGTTTAAAGCCATAAAGTTTAAGCTCCTTATCGATGAATCAGGGATGGTTACCGATGGTAGTACCATCGTATTTTGGATTTCAGATGACTTTAATAAAGTGCCTCTTCGCATCGAATCTGACTTAATGATTGGCTCTCTCCGAGCCGATTTAATCGAATGGAAACAATTACTTTATCCTTTAGGTATTGCGGAAGAGCAAAATTAGCCGTAAAATATACAAGCGTTCAATAAAAAATGCTCGTCTCCCTCCATGCAAAAAAACATCCTGATTACTGGTGCTACTTCCGGAATAGGCAAAGCTGCAGCTCTCGAACTGGCAAAACAAGGACATAAAATTTTATTCAATTCTCGGAATCCCATGAAGGGTGAAAAAGTCCGGGATGAACTAATCAGTGCTTCTGGCAATGCGCAGATTTCTATGCTACCTGCAGATCTTGCGTCCTTCCAACAGATCAAAGCGTTCGCCGAAGGCGTCCAAAAAAAGATGCCTGTTATAGATGTGCTCATCAACAATGCGGGTATTTTTGCCAGTAAGCAGCGACTTACCGAAAACGAGTTTGAGGAAATGCTCGCGGTCAATCATCTCGCACCCTTTTTACTTACGGGGCTACTCCTAGACAATCTTAAGCAAAGTGATGCTGCCCGTATCATCAATGTTGCTTCTACGGTGCACAAAAGCGGAGATATTCAATTTGATGATATGAACGCTGAAAAGGAGTTCAAAGCGCTTAAACGCTATGGCGATAGTAAATTAATGAACATCCTTTTTACTCGACATCTAGCCAAAAAACTCTCAGATACCCCTATTGCCGTCAATTCGCTGCATCCCGGCATGGTCGGTACCAATGTGGCGCGTGAATTTCCGGCTTGGCTCAGAGCGATATTTAGTTGGTTTTCTATTAGTCCTGAAAAAGGTGCCCAAACCACTATCTACCTCGCAACCCAAGCAGAAGGAGGAGAGATCTCTGGTGAGTATTTTGAAAAATCTAAGATTTCGAAAACTTCGGCTAGTGCCAAGGACCCAGAACTTGCAGCCCGCCTTTGGGAGTGGAGCGAAGAAGCAACTGGGATCAGTTATTGAGTCTTATAAATAAGGGCGTACCTGCTTGATGTAAATCTTGCGGGGGCTGACCTCCGAATCCACTTTAAATTCAATATCCAGCCCAAAGTCAATAAATGGGCAATTACAACTATGGGGCACATTGTTGTAATAATAGTTTTTGATCATCATACAGTAGTCGCCCAATTCTTCTAACTCTGCGTCGCTCAAAACTCGTTCTCCATTGAGTGCTGGGACATTCGAAAAGCTTAGGTATTCAGGCGTGAAGTTTTGCTCCGGATTGATCGACCAGGCAAAAAGCATGATTTGATCATGAAGTATGCCGGGCTCTGGAAAGACAATACTATACTCTTTGTATTGGACATTGATGATAAAACCCGGATTCTGATTGTAAAGATTGCGGGTAACCAGCACCCCATTGGCATCCTCATCTGGAAAAGAGCGATGCACCAATATCCCCATGGCGCAAGATCGGTGATCTATTTTGAAGTAAGAGCGTTCGTCGAAGGCGCGCCAATTCCAAAGACTCGCCCATACTTTACGGATGGCATTTTCTATGGTCTTTTTATCATTATCCTTCTTGGCAGAATAAGAATCATATAAACCTGCTCCAGAAAAGAAGTCTAAATCTTCGGCACTGTACGTAATTGGATAGGCGATTTTGCACAATTCTCGGCCTTCCGCTTCCGATCTTCTACCAATGCCGAAG
>JBCAWW010001176.1:0-2000 GCA_038534415.1 Bacteroidota bacterium
CCATGAACGCGATTTTAGGGCTAACGCACTTACTCAAAGATTCCTTCATCAAAAAAGAAGAACGCGAGACCCTTGATCTTATCCAACGCTCCTCCCTCAATCTGCTCAATATCATCAACGATATCCTTGACCTATCCAAAATAGAAGCGGGGATGTTTCGACTGGAAAAGATTGATTATCAACCCATAGAAGTTGTCGACTTAGTTTTCAAATTATTGGAGGGCAAAGCAGAAGAAAAGGGCATCAAACTGATCAAGGATATATCTCCTGAGCTCCCCCAATTTGTCGTGGGGGATCCGCACCGTCTCAATCAGATATTGGTCAATTTGATCGGCAATGCCATTAAATTCACGGCACACGGATCGGTTAGCTTAAAGCTCAATCATAAACAAATCGATGATGCGGAGCTTAAACTAGAGTTTCAGGTAATTGATACCGGCATCGGGATTCCAGAGGACAAGCTAGAAACCATATTCGAAAGCTTTTCTCAAGCGGAGGAGGGCACTAGTCGTAAGTTTGGCGGCACTGGCTTGGGCTTGACCATCTCCCGTAAATTAGTAAACATTCACGGCGGTACGCTGGGAGTAAGTAGCAAACTCGGCCAAGGCAGTAATTTTTCCTTTGATCTTAGCTGCAAACGAAGCGACAAAGCCCAAAGTCAACAAGAAACCACCCCCAATAAATCGCCTTTTTCCCTAACTGAACTCACAGGCTTTAAGGTTTTATTGGTTGACGACAACAAGGTAAACCGCCTAGTAGGAAAGAAAACCCTCAGTAGATGGAAAATGGTCACCGAAATGGCTGTTGATGGCCAAGATGCCGTAGAAAAGGCCCTAGAAAACCAATATGACCTGATCTTGATGGATTTGCAGATGCCAATCATGAATGGCTATGAAGCAAGCAGTACCATCCGTAATGACGAAAACAATCCCAATCAGCATACACCCATCATTGCCTTGACCGCCAATGTGATGGACAACGTCCTCAAAGATGCTGCCGAAGCCGGCATTCAGACGGTGGTAACCAAACCTTTTGATCCGGGCAATTTGTATCGAGTCATGCAATCTTATTTAATCCCCGCCACTACTCCCTCCTCCTAAATCGCTAGCGCGGCGGAAAACTTTTGAAGTTTTTTAGGATAAGTTTGTCACTTGTAGTCAGTTTTTGCGCGTAGGTATTTGGGCTCCTTCGGAGAACGCTTAATCCCTAATTTTCGACATTATGAATCGCGCATCCCAATTTATATTCCTCCTGCTATCCTTTCTAGTCATTGCTTGCAAGGCTCCCTGTGATGACGGAGATTGCCCTTCCTACGATCTTCCTCCTGCATACACTGCCTTTTGGGGAGACATATTTGATGCCATCGGTGCAGGGGCTTATATCGGGGACAATAAAGTGATCTTGTTCAATCTTGAGGGAGACCAATACGTGATTGCCGATCAAAACAAAGAGGAGCTATTTGGGCCTTATGATCTCGACGACCCCAATTCATTTATGGGTGATTGCCCCTTTGACCGTATCAGCGCCATCCAGTTTTTTAGAGACGACCGGCTCTATATGTTCGATGCGACAGGCACCCAGTTCATCGCCATGACTTTGGCTGACAGAAACTACTTCAATCAAAATCCCATCACCAAATGGGGCAACGGCAACCATCCTTTTGATCTCTATGGCGTCAGCGCCTGTATGCATATAGATTATTACAGTTCTTTACACTTTGACCAAGAGGGTACTCAAGTAGCCTCCTACGATCTCAACACCTTAGACATGAGTCCCGCCAATCCGATCCAGGACAATGCAAACAGCCTAAAGATAGAGGCCATCGGTGCATCTGTATATCTTCCCCTAGACAATCGTTATGGGATTCTCTTCACTCCAGCAGGCACAGAGTACACCATTCTTAACATTGATACCCAAGAATACGAAGGAGTTTATCGCCTCAAAAATTGAGATGCAGGCAAAGAAGTGAGAAGCTTTGCCACTTTATAAAGAGTTCATTC
>JBCAWW010001177.1:0-2000 GCA_038534415.1 Bacteroidota bacterium
CTCTATGTAGTAGATATGTACCTGCCGTGGCCTTGGTAATGAGGGCTGTTTCTGTGCTCAGAAGTGAGCAGAAACGGGTGGTTGAACTTGATCTCAAATCACCTGATTTCATCTGTCCAAGTACCTACGAACAAAGTGAGATACGGGATCTTGAGAGACAAGCGTTCCGCGAAGCGGAGGAAAAAACATAAAAATGCCCAAGACAAACTAGGCAGTCTTAGGAGATATCCCCCTGGGTCCAGATTCGCACGAGCCAAAAAGCATTGAGGGCCGCTAAGACTCCTTCGGCAACTGCGGCTCGCATCACATTGCCCGAGGGCATCCCATCAATAAAAAAACTGAGCGAGCGCCCAAGCACAACCCCTCCAAAAATAAGGGTAGTAATCAAGAAGGCCGATTGCCTTAGATCGGGCCTAAAAGCTCCTATCAAGGCTATTATCGCTCCCAAGAGCATCACAGCCCCCACTCCCCTGATCTCGTTTGCTAAGTCGATATGCGTTTCCAAGTTATTGGCAGGATTCTCAAAGTATGTCTGTAAAAAGACGGCTCCACTGGGCTTGATGAGTCTCATGCTGCAGGCATAAAGCAAGGCTAAACCAGATAGTGATAAGACTACTATTTGAAAAATTTTCATGATTTGAATTAGGTTGATGAATAATACTGGGGGCTCCCCACAAGCAAGCAGGCTTGCAAGGAGCGCTCCCAGTAATTCAAAATGTTAAAGTACTTGTCGTAAAAGGCCTAGGTCAAGGGTTCTGACAAAAACGCTCGCATCGCCTTCGAACTAGCTTCTGCCGCGCCGAGCTGAAAAAAGTGGTTTCCATCAATAAATTGTACCCTGCCATTGGCGACAAAGTCAGGCGTATTTTCATACTCTTCAGGATGCTGTCCGGGGTCTTTTTGGCCTTGCAAAAACAAAACCGGCATGCTCATCTTTGCGAAGAGGAAGTTGTGGCGATCTTCGAGCTCCTGCTCCAAACTGGTGGTATGAAATTGTTGGGGGGAGGCTTCGGCTATCCCTTTAAATTTAACTTCGTGATCTAAGCGTCTCAACACTTCTGGCGAGATGTCCTCTACTCGGTACATGCTAGCGACGTAGGCTAAGCGGGGAAAGCCTGTCCATTTCATCAATCTGGGAAACCAGGAGGAGGCAAATAGTTTGTGCGGGGGCTTGGGATCGCCATGCGGTTCGTTAGCGGATTGCTGCATGCGGATATAACGCAGCACCCGTTGCTCCATACCTGCTACGTTTAGCAGATGGTCTGAAATTACCGATCCACGGTCATGACCGCCTAGATTGAATTGGTCAACACCAATCGCATCCAACAATCCTCCCAAAGAAGCCGCAATCGCAGCGTAACGATAGTCAAGCTCTAAGCGCTTATCACTTTGGCCATTGCCGAGTGTATCAACAGCGATACAATAAAACTGGTCTGACAAGTCTCGCATCTGATTGTGGAAGGTGTACCAACTTTCGGGAAAGCCGTGTACCAGCACAAAGGGCTCATTGCTAGGATCGCCGGTGGTTACAAAATGCCAAGTGACGCCATCCACTTCAGCATACCAATGCGTCGCCTCCACATCGCCGATCATCTCGATCTCACCGTGTGCGTTCTCAGCCCCTAATGGAAAAGTACTAGGTCGCGGATAACGCATATCTGTAGTTAGCTTTGCGTCTTCTTTGATGCCGCCTTCGCGCACATTGGTCAGACTGAGGTCTTCACGTGAGAGGTATTCTAGTCTCGGCAAGGTTTGCGGAGAAAGCATTTTGATGAGCTTCAGTATCTCTTTGGGATCATTAGTTTTTGTCATGACTTACTGGGATTATAGGCGACAAGCGCCTGTTGTTACATATTGCTTTGATACAAAGGTCCCAGTTAGAAATGCCAAAACATTTCATCTAGATTAAAAAATGAAGCGCTTGTTATTTTTTCTTGCCCCTAATCACACTAAGGGTTTGTTGAGTCACCCCAAGGAAGGAAGCGATACTGCCTAAGGAT
>JBCAWW010001178.1:0-1999 GCA_038534415.1 Bacteroidota bacterium
CAACTAAGAATTGATTTTTAATCGATTAAAACGTTGGGTCGACTGAAAGCAAATGCTATCAGTCGACCCTCGTTCTTTTTTAGGAGTGGGATGAGCGTTCTGCGAAGCAGTGGAGGATTGAAACATCCCCTTCCGTCTTCAAGGCCCCTTCGAAGTGGCCTGACGGGATTAGAGAAGCTTACTCCTCTCTTTTATCCAAAGTAAGCGTTCCGCGAAGCGGAGATCCACCTTACTGAGCCAGCAATACTTTGCCAAAGCCTTTTTGCTGTCCAAATTCGGGGCTAGGCTGACCGTTTTGCCAAACAATTTTGCCATTGATCATCACCATAGGGACCAGTTCATCGTGGCGACGTACCAAGCGTTGAAAATCAGCTAAGTCTGGCATCGGGGCTTCATGGATTTCATTGACTCTGTCATCGAGGTATTGCGGGTCGATCACGACGAGATCCGCGCGTTCGCCAGGGGCAATCCTACCCGCATCCAAAGCAAACCAATCGGCCAACTCAGCAGTAACTTTACGCACTGCCTGCCCCATGCTCAAGGTCTTTCGCCCTAAGGCCGTCTGCTCCTGTACAAATTGAAATAATCGAAGCGGGAAGTTGTAATGCCCCATATTGCGCAAATGCGCTCCTGCATCGCTAAAGCCGATATGACAATCGGGATGCTGAATAATCCAATTCAATTCTTTGGGGCGATCGTTGCCAACCACTGAGTACCAACGGATATCGGCGCCGTGCTCTGCCACCAAATCGAGGAAGACATCTACGTCTTTTTGCTGACGCTCTTGGGCGAGTTCCTTGAAGCTTCGCCCTACCAGAGCGGAGTCTGGACATTCGAGAATGCGCGTATCATAAAGATTGCGATGAAACACTCGAGGAGCGATCCGATTTTGCCATTGCTTGCGAAAGAGCTTACGATAGTGAGGATCCTTGACGAGTTCTGAGCGCTCCTCCAAATCCATCAAATGGATATATTTGGTCCCTGCTTCAAACTCTTCAAAAAATGGCGCGACCATCCCATCTGTCCAGACATCAAAAGGTTCGGGCAAGCCTTGGAACTTTACCTCAGCGCCTAAAAAACGATTAGCAAAGCGTGCGGCCGTACCGAAGATGCGATGGATACCACGGACCGTTTTACCATCTATCATGGCCAACATGGTCGTCTTGAGCGGTTTTTTATGGATAGATCGACTCTCCCAAATAAAGCTAAAAAAGGTAGCGGGATTGGCCGTATTGGGGATGGTTTGCAAGATTCTCTCGCGTTGACGCAAGGTCTTAAAAAGATAGCGATACTCTTTCCAACCCGCATAAACCGAAGGCGTAGGTCGACTGCGATACTGCTCTCCATCCATCTTATCAAACTCTAGCAAATTGACGGAGAGTCCCATATAGCCAGCATCGAGCGCCTCGTGGAGGTAGCGGTCCATCTGAGCGAGTTCTGCTTGGTCAGGGATATTTTCGGTGCTGAGACTACGCCCTAGCCCCATGACATGGGAACGCAAGGTCGAGTGCCCCAAAAAGCAGGCGACATTAGGGCCTAGCTTGAGCCCCTGCAAATGTTGGATGTATTGCTCGGGACCATCCCAGTCTTTGATCTCGCGCAGGAGGTCCTTGACATAATGACTGGGGATACCTTCGACACGGGTAAACATATCCGAAAGTTCGTCCGGCTTGCCCATGACCATGCTAAGCCCACAACTACCCAAGAAAACGGTAGTGATCCCATGACGCACCGATTCGATCAAGCGGCTATCGATTTCGAGCTCAGCATCATAATGGGTATGCACGTCGATAAAGCCCGGGCAGACCCATTTACCTGATAAATCTATCTCCTGAGCCGTTTCAGGGGCAGGATTAGGGCTTTCGACAGAGAGTATATCAGCGACATGAGCGTTCTGCAGCAGCAGATTGCAAAAACGCCCTTCTCCTCCTAAGCCATCATATAAAAACGCATTTTGTAAGTAGTAGTCCATAGCAGTTGTTCCGCTAAGGCCCACTGC
>JBCAWW010001179.1:0-1996 GCA_038534415.1 Bacteroidota bacterium
GTACATCCGCTCCAAACACCAGTTGAGCAAAGCGATGACGAGATTGCTTTTTGGTGTAGACTTGAGCGCTTAATTTTGAAAACAGAAACATGAAAAACACTAAGCAGACGATCAGAGTAGAAATTTGTCGCATGATTTAATTTTTGGGCAAAGTATCTCGCCGAACGAGTCAGGGCAAAAATTAGGGCTAGATGACCAGCTTTAGGGATAAATGGCATTTAAATGGGGCCAATAGGGTTGTTTTGGAGCTGTTTTATTAAGTTTGAACCATGATTGAGCGTTCTGCGAAGCTGCTGAAACAAGCCTATCCGATCAACTCAGAAGGAAAAATCCCTTGGGCAATCGCACTTAGTTTTGGCTTGTTTGTCGGATTGTTTTTATGGCTGCTTCAACCCTTTGGTTTGGCCAGCTTAGGTATCCCTAATAAAACCTTATACATAGGAGGCTACGGAGCGATCACAGCCTTATTGATGATTATCAATGTCATCTTGCTAAGAGGTAGTTTGCCGGGGTTTTATCGAGAAAAAAACTGGACCGTAGGAAAAGAAATCATTTGGGTTAGTTGGAATATCTTCACCATCGCTCTAGCCAATTGGTACTATAGTATCTATTGGATCAACTTTAGTTGGAATACAGGCAGCTTACTGTTTTTTGTCTTTGTTACTTTGGGAGTAGGCATTTTCCCCATTGTGTTATTGGTCTTACTCAATGCCAATCGGTTGCTGAAGAAGCATTTGACTGAGGCCCAGCGCATGCAGTCCCAATTATCCCAATCAGGACCAAAGCTTGAGACGACACCAGCGCCAATCCCCATCCAAGAGCTTTTACTTTCGGGCGAAAATCAAAAAGAGAATCTTCGCCTAAGTCCTGCCTCTCTGCTATTTATCCGTTCAGCAGACAATTATGTAGAGATACATTTTGAGACAGAGGGAGGCATCCAAAAACGTATGTTACGCAGTAGTTTGGCGCGCATGGCCCAACAAATAGAAGGGATCTCCCATCTGATGCGTTGCCACCGGGCTTATATTGTCAACCTACTAGCCGTACAAAATTTTAAAGGCGATTCTCAAGGCTATAAACTATATTTCGAAGCTACTGAATTGGTCATTCCCGTCTCTCGACGATATACCAAAGCTTTTAGAGAAACCTATCAAGGCCTGAATCAAGCGTAGACAAATAATTTTTTTGCGTCCCCTAAAAAAGAATCTTTATTTGCCGCAAATCTTATTACTCAAATGGAAACACTCACACTTGACAATTTTATCACGCTGGGCATGCTCGTTTTGCTCCAAGCGGTGCTAGGATTTGACAACCTGCTATATATCTCTCTCGAATCAAAAAGCGCGCCCGCCGAAAAGCGTTCTATGGTGAGACAGGTTGGTATCGGTTTGGCGGTAATCCTGCGGATTGCCTTGCTATTTATCCTCATCAACTTGATTGAATTGGTGCAAGAGCCTGTATTTGGCATCAATATCAGTGGCTATTTATACGCCGATTTTAGCTGGCATAGTGTGATTGTACTATTGGGAGGTGGATTTATCCTCTATACGGCCATCAAAGAGATTTGGCACATGATCGCGCTCGAAGAGCACGAAGAAACCGTAGAGAAAAAGCCTCGCTCAGTCGGCAGTGTCATCGGTATGATCGTGCTGATGAACCTGGTCTTTTCATTTGACTCTATCCTGAGCGCTATCGCACTGACGGATGTCTTTTGGGTGATGGCAACCGCAATCGTGATTGGGGGTTTGTTGATGATTTTCTTAGCAGACAGGATTTCAGACTTTCTTCAAAAAAACCGCATGTACGAAGTGCTAGGCCTCTTTATTTTGTTTCTCGTTGGGGTTATGCTGATCTCTGAGGGCGGTGAACTGGCCCATATGGAAATCTTTGGTACTAAGGTCGAGCACATGAGCAAAGCGACATTTTATTTTGTTTTGATAACGACCTTGTACTACGTCAACTACGATCAAGACAACCAATACAAAATAAAATGTCG
>JBCAWW010001180.1:0-1996 GCA_038534415.1 Bacteroidota bacterium
CCGAGATTAACTGCTCCCCCCATCAAAAAATCTAAGTCCCCATCAACATCAACATCTGCAACTTCAATCAAACCTTTCCAAACCCCAGTAGGAGCAGATGGAAAAGTGTTAGTAACATCTTGGAAGCTTGAATTATTTGGAAGCACGTTTACAATCGTAAAGGTACCCTCAGCTGCGAATGCTGACCCACGATAGTTGCTCTCTATTGCCTGTACACTCCAATAGTAAGTATCAGCTGGTAGATTACTGTAGGTTTTATTGGTAATAGAAACTTCGCCACGACGTACGATATACCGTTCACCTGTGAGCAGGTCTGATTCGGCACCATCTTCATTATCGGTTTGACTAGAAGTACCTAGATAAATATTATAACTAAGGGAATCGGTAACACCCGCCGGAGGATCCCAATTCAAAGTAACCGAATTGGCATTCACAACAGCTGCTCCTAGGATCGGTGCTCCGACGCCTGCAGGAGTTGAGATACTCGTTCGCTCAAAAATCTTAGTAGCTACGGTTCCATTTTCCAATCCGGAGATCAGGATATCAATATTTCGATCTTCATTAAAATCTCCCACCGCAAGTGCTGTCCCATTGCCATAGCCTAGCCAAGTGTTGGAATTGTCGGCGATAAACAAACCAGAACCATTGTTATTGAAATAGGTCTGTAATACACTGTTTGTACCATCAAAGCCAGCAATGACAACATCGGGGAAACCATCGCTACCACTTACGCCACTATTATTTCTATAATCAGCCCACCTGGCGATACCATTGCGAATCCCTGTCATGGAACTATTGGCGAGTACGAAAGTTGTACCTGTATTACGATAAACTTGGGTCATCCCCATTCCCAAAGACTCCCCACAAAACAAGAGATCCAATAATCCATCTTGGTCATAATCTCCCCATTGCACACTACCGTTTTTAAAACCCGGTACACTAAGAGGTTGCAACTGAAATTGATTATTACCAAGGTTTCGTAGGACTCGACTGATGCTGCCGGTGCTAGTTTCACCCACAATGGCAATATCCAACAAACCATCTTGGTCAAAATCTCCCCAATCCATATCCCCATTGAGCACCCCAGAACCGCCAAAATTTGTAATTTGATTGACGACACTTTCGTCTAATTTGATACCCGTATTGTTGTAAAGGCGCAGTTGAGGACTATTGGTTGGATTAGCTTCATTCCAGCTAAATAAAAGGTCCGGATCACCATCATTGTCGTAATCTCCCCAAGCAGCAGCGGGTTGAGAAGCGGTATTGATGTCAATACTACTAAAATCGGTAGTGTAGGAAGCGTTCTTTGAAAAAATACCAATACCATTGTTTTCATAAAGAGCAACATCAAATTGCCCTCCTGCTTTGGTCCCCGCGACAAACAAATCGACATCGCCATCATTGTCATAATCGGCGGGCGCTATCGTTGGGTTATATACTCTGGTGATTGAAGGCTGCTCTCGATTAAATCTAGTTCCGTCCCATCTATAGATAAAAAAGAGTGGGAGAGATAAAATCGATTGACGCCCCGTATAGATAAAGTCGAGATCACCATCATTGTCGATGTCCACCCAGCTTACGGCAGCTTCTTGTAAACCTGTAGGGAGCGTATTATAATTGGAAGCCGCCAACTCAGTAAAACTCTGCCCGAAGGCTAGAGACGGCAAGCACAACAAAAATCCCAATACCAGATAAAAACAGCCCTTAATTTTAGAAGTAGTTAAAATTTGCATTGCGTGAAGGTTGGTAAGAGTCGCTAGGAATTAAGATTATCTTTCAGGTAATGGTTCTGGACGTGGTAGTAAGCCCCACCTAACGGCAAAGCCATAAATGATTCCTCCTGCAGCCAATATCGGGGGGAGATACACCATATAAGGTGGGTATTGGCGTTTGACAGAAAACTCAGCACTAAAGGCTTCGATATCGGTTTTCTCGCTCCCGCTAACCTTAAAGCGATAACCATCATCTGAGGCTAAGTTTGAAGGCACTTTCCAGG
>JBCAWW010001181.1:0-1995 GCA_038534415.1 Bacteroidota bacterium
GCTTCGTCAGCGTTAAGGAAAAAGTTCAATTATAGCTTAATTGAGGCAGCTTTTCGTACACAAATTACGGCTTTGCTATATATTTCAACAAATCCTCCTTAAAGTTTTCTGGTGGAGTATGGCAATATTTGATTTTTGGGCTATCGGTAGCCCCACTTTTTAGCAAAAAATATGGTTTAATGACGCTAGCGGAAGTTTCTGACGCAGTCTGGGTATCATCCCAATGCAGAAATATCTCTGGGGATAATACGTCAAATTCGAAGCCTCGCTCATCGACCAAATATGCGCTGGCCAAGATGTCAAAAGGATTGAAAGCATCGCAACCAAACTCTTGCCAGATATCCAGCCAATTTTGAGAGTGCTCTGCCAAATACTTACCGGGCTCTCCGTATTGGGCCACTTGATCTAAATCCGCTTGATCAATCCAAGTTTTGTGTGAAATTTCAAAAGGCAGCAGCACCATACTTACTCCTGATTGGATGAGGATTCTAAACGCATTCGGGTCTAGATCAAAATTCAGGTCAGGAAAAGGAGGTTCATGCTTAGGACTTACTCTGAAGTGATCTTGCACCGACCTTCTACCTGCCACCAATACTACAGATTCGATTTGAGGGGCCAAGTCAGGTCGCAATAGGAGACATGTGGCAAGATTAGTCGCAGGTCCAATGGCCATGATATGCATTGATTCCTTTTCCAAAGCCTTGATCATCGCTTCTACCCCCTCATTACTTTCGATTTTTGCCAAATTTATTGCTTCGGCAGCACCTCGTGCAACGCTTAGTTCATAAGGTGCAAAGCGCGAACAGATTTCTTTAGCTAGACGGGTGGCATTGTCGATGTCAGTATTGCCAAAAACTGTGCTCACGCCTATTACTTGGATATGATTTGCATGAAACAAATGTACCATGGCCCAAGCATCGTCCACATCGGCAAACCCTTGTCGAGGATCACCCATCCCAATAGCGACATCAGTATCTATCCAAACTTTCTTAGGATTTAGCATTGCCCTTAATATTTGACCAATTTTCGCCCTGCCACGATTTCATCGTTCTGCTGCAAGCTTAAAAAATATAATCCAACCGGTAAAGCATGGCCTTGATTATCCAAGGCATTCCATCGCCACTCAATAAAGGTGGCTTTGGGCACTTCGATCTCTTGCTGGTATACCGCCTTGCCCCTCATATCACGGACGACAAGCGATATAGGGGTTTCATTATTAAACTGCAGGTTTAGGATCAACTCATCCGAAAAAGGATTTGGGTACACTCCCACGCTTGCGCCATTGCTAAAACTTCCACTTACCTGAAAGCTAATGTCTTCGATGTTTGCATCCATCCAGCGTAGTCTCGCGCGCAGCCAATTTTTGAGAAAATCAATCTCCTGCTGATAGCTTGTCCCGATAAAGCTATTGGGCCAGACATACTCCCCCATGACTCCCCATTGAACAAAATTTCTTTGGGCTGCTGGTCCAATCTCAGCGACCATCGCGTCTACTCTCGCTAAGACTTTTTCCTCCGAAAACTCATCCTCTCTCAAAGCAAACCAGCGCGCTTCTAATTCCTCCTGAAAGCGAGGATCTCCCAACAGCCGATCCCACCAATTGTTGATTACCCAGCCGTCTTGGGGACAAAAACGATTGAAGTTAAGTACCCAACCTTCTGGCTCACCGCCAGTACAATAGTTGGCGTTGCCAAAGGCAAGATTAAAATCCCACAAAGGCCCCATTTGCAATCGATCCTCTCCCCTGCCCTCACGATCTTTAAATAACCAAGTACTGAGACGATAACCGTCCACGTTTTTTGCCAATTCATTGACAATCAAAAAGTCAATAAAAGAGCTCGGCTCGATATAATGTCGATACCCTAAGCTGTCCTCATTAGCAAACTGCAAGCTCCTCAGGGTATTTTCAAAGGCGCTTACATAATTGGAGATATAGGCCGCTTGCTCTGGCCTGTAAGCATCATCTTTGGGATATTCTAGCTGTATATCATCTCC
>JBCAWW010001182.1:0-1995 GCA_038534415.1 Bacteroidota bacterium
CTGTCTAGCTCCCTATCAGGGGATTGATATATTCTTTGGATTGAACTTAAGTCAATTACAAAATATTCCTTCTGATGGTTATGGTTTGTATGTCGAGGGTTCAACTCCCAATAATGCCACAACTGTATCAACTGCTCCAAGCAAAAATTGGAGTTCAGCGCTCACGATGGGAATTGGATTTGGCTTTTGAGCATAGGCTTCAATTGCATCTGTTAGGTACAGATACTCCTAAAAGCAGAAATTATATTGAACAAGCTTGCCGCTTGGCTTAAGATTTGGGATTCATTTTGCCGGATTTTACATGAAGAATTTCGTATATTCTATTATGAAGAATCTGAGCAACGATTGGTTTTTAGAAGGAAGGCTTGATTTTGAATACAAAAAATATGTCCTGCTAGCCTACCTAAATCAGGTAAGCAGAGAGTTTGCAGAGTTTAAATTGTATCCTGCATTTTCGGATTTGGTTTCTCATTACCAAAATCTCCATCAGTTTCAAGAGGGACGAAATAAGCTAAGAGGGCAATTCCCAAATAGATTGAATAAGGAGGAGTTTCGAAAAATGAAGCTTCACTTTGAGCCCAAAATCCAAGAAAATCCCGATTTACTAGAAATTGGGAGTATCGTAGAGTATGCACTTCCTGAGATCAAATCTAGCTTAAGATCAGGAAAAGAAATCTACGAAAAGATTGAGGCGGATGTCCGTATTGAGCCGATAGGCATAACGCCTTTATATCGTCAAGAAGGCTACCTGCTATTACAATTTGAGGCCTATAAAGCAGTTAAGGCCTTTGCCTACCGAATTTCATTTTTTGAAAACGTAGAGGAAAACTATTATGGGATTAGCTTCCGAGAGGTAGAATCCTTCACCTTGAGTCTTGCCAATAATTATGAGCAGATGAAGCGTAGCTTAATTAAGAGCCATACTGAGCTCCCCAATCCTGCTACCTATCTAGCACTATCGAGGCAGTTGTATCCTGAGGTTCCCTCCATACTACCCGTAGTGAAGCGAAAAATGCTACGAATGCTAAAATAAGGGAAGCTAGTCCCCCTAAAAAAGGACTAGAATAAGTAGAATATTTTCTATGAGGTAAGGACGTTAATCCTCCATCGCAAATACATCCTTGATCTGGGAAATATCTCCCATATTGTAGGTGTTGAAGCGAGCCCCGTCCCAAACTTCTGCTCGCAGCGTATCCAAATAGTAGGAATGCTCAGGATCAGGAGAATTATAAAGCTCGTCTTTGCGATAAATTAGATCTGGCTGCTGATCTTGATTAATATCGACCATCCAAGCTTTACGGAGGCTTAAGAACCCACCGCCGCCAATGAGGTAGGCAAGAGATTGGGTGTAGGTGAAACGCTCTTCTAGCGAGTCATAAAGAAATAGCTGGGTATGGAAGGTATGAAAGTCTTCGTATACGCCGATCATATAAGCTCTCTTACCTTCTCCAAAAGCTAATGCTCCCATCGGGAAATGCTGGGCACTACTATCAAAGCTAGCCTGCTCTAAGAGCGTTTGGGATATGATACTGTTAAAGGCAAAAGCTGGGATTTGTTGGCTAGAGTCATAGCCTACGGCCTCCGGTGAGCTGCCAAATTGAAAGTTGGGCAGGGAAAGTGTATCGCCTTGTTGCCAATCTATATTTGGGAATGAGGATTCGTACTCGCCCATGGGAGCGAGAGACTCTTCGTCATTTTCAGGAGAAAGAATGCTACAAGCGGGTAAAAATAGGGCCAATATGAGGGCAATCCGGTTCATGTTGAGTAAGGGTATTCAGCGGAGGGGCTAAGCTCAAAGTTAAGGAATTCACGGGCAAAAGCAACCGTTTTGTCCGTGAATTCGAACCATCAACTTAGAAAATATTCCGAAATTACCGTGAAAGTACTTGGATTAGATCGTACTCGGTAATAATGTCGATATCTCCACTGTCTTTTTTGACCAAGACAGCAGGTGTGTCCTTATTGATCAGTTTTGAAATGACGTCCATACGCGTC
>JBCAWW010001183.1:0-1994 GCA_038534415.1 Bacteroidota bacterium
CCAAGCCAAGTATACTCAAGTGTGCATACTGCGGATCTAAGGCTTTTGCTTGGAAGGCCTGCACCCGATAGGAATTAATGAACTGATTGAAGTTTTTATCCGTCTTCTCATTGATGAGCCAGCTCAATTGATTGGGGTGCATATGAAGCTTTTCGGCAAGCGATTTTAAGGAAAGATTGGCATCAAGGAAAAGGGATTCCTCATTGATTTTATCATAAAGCTTTTGCAGATACACCTCCACTTCATCAGCTGGGATTAGCTCTTTTTTTAGCGTTTTGGACTTTTGAAAAGCGGAGACATCAAAGATTTTTGATTCGTAAGACCGGTAATCTGGATCATCTAGCAATTCCCCCATAAGCGGGTCCGAATAGTGCAATAGCAGAAAGGAAAAGCCAGTTTCCAGTTCCTTTTCTACCCATGCTATTGCTTTGGCTTTATCGTTTTGGGCACCATAAACAAACAGTAAAAACGAATAGGCTCGAAAGCCCTCCGGATTTTTAGCTCTTTCCTGAAGTTCCCCAATTAAGGCTTCAGCTTTCTCAGTCTCTCCCAAATAAATGTAAGCCAAAGTTTGAATCCCAAGGCGGTCTTCCTCTACTATGATTTCCTCCGGGACACCCTCAAAATAGTGCAAGGCCTCCTCATATTGCTTAAGTTTAATCAAGCAGTAAGCTTTGACGCTATGAGAGGGGACATTGTAGGGATTATCAGCCAATGACTGATCCAGCAATGCCAAGGCTTCTACATACTTTTTTTGTCGGTAAAGAAAATAAGACTTAAAAAACAATGCCTCCTGTGACAAAGGATCTATCTGAGAGCTTCGCTCGATATATGGTTTTGCAAGATCAGGCCGATTGGCACATAAATAAAGAAAAGCCATCTGTTGATTGGCCTCAGGATAATTTTGATTAAGCCCAAAGGATCTTTGTGCTGCTTCTAGCGAAGGCACAAAATCACCATGAATAAAATAATACAGATGAGAGAGTTGATAATAGCCTTCTGGAAGCTTCTCGTTTATCTTTAAGGCCGCTCGAATCAGATTTTCATATCGAGGCATATACTCCTCCTCTGACGGTAAATTGCCTGTAGTTGCCAAAAAACTGAGCGAATCCGCCATTCCCAGCATAGATTCTGCATGCTCAGGGTCCTGCAACAAAGCTTGTTCAAAGCACTCCATCGCCTGACGAGCATCTTCCGGATTCCACTTTCGAAAGTGATAACGCCCCTTCAAATACCAGGAGTAAGTATCTAAACTCTCGGTCTGTTTATTTACCAGATGATCTTGAATCTCAAAATGCCCAAGAAACTCACGCGATTTTTCTGCTATCAGAAGGCTTATTTCATCCTGAACCTCAAAGATATTGTCAGTACTGCGATCCCAAGTATCCGACCAAAAGTGAAAATCTTCCTGAGCGTGGATCAACTGAGCTGTGATTCTCATTTTATTTCCGGCTAGCCGAACGCTTCCCTCCAACAAAAGCGAAACATTGAGCTTTTCGCCAATCTGGTGGATGGGCAGGTTTTTATTTTTAAAAAAGAAGGAAGAGGTCCGGGAAGTTACTCTTAGTCCCGGTATTCGCGTAAGGGCATTGATAATTTCTTCGGTAATCCCATCAGCAAAAAACTCATTCTCCTCTTGGGCACTCATGTTTACAAACGGGAGTACCGCAATAGACTTTGCCTGCTGAGAAGAAGTTGCCTTGCTGATCATCCTATCGAAGATAGGAATTGCCCCCTAGGACTCAAACAAAGATTTACAATTAGCTAGCTTCTTATATTGTTTTCACCTTCGGTAGAACGCTTATCTTAAAAACACTGTCTTAAATCTCAAGCTAGAGGAAGAAGCAACAAATGCAGGGGAAACTATTTTTATTATATTTCTCCATATTATGCACTGAAGGACAAACGATGGATATTCACCCTTGCCGTTTGTTGCTTCTTCCTCTAGCTTGAGATTTAAGACAGTGTTTTTAAGATAAGCGTTCTACCGAAGG
>JBCAWW010001184.1:0-1992 GCA_038534415.1 Bacteroidota bacterium
GCCATACGGCCTATGATGAAAATGCAGTTAGCCAAGCTAAGCTTGCAGAAGCCTACAATCTCCGCTCACTTTGCCGTCTGGCATTGCAACAAACAAGTGAAGCAGCCAAAGATATCAACTGGGTATTATTTAACTATGGTGGCGAAGAAACCGCAGTATATCAAGCACAGGCTCAACAAATTGCGGTATATCGCCAACTAACTCAGTTTGAAAAGGCCTTATCATTGGCGCAAGAAACAATTGAGCGTTCTCCGAAGGAGCCCTACGCCTACTTCCAAAAAGGCTTAGTCTTATGGTCTATTGGCGCCACTGAGGCCGCTCAGGCCTGTTTTGACCAAGCCAAAAGCCGCAATTTATCGTCTAGAGATTGTAGTATCATTGATCGCCTCATGCATGAAGGGGAGAGCCTCGTTATAGAGTAAGAAGCGTATTTAATTAGTATTTAGAGGACAAATGACGAAGCAGACAAGTTTTGAACTACTTTCTACTAAATCCTAGCAATGAGCTTCATAAACTCTTCTTTTTTGCGCCGCGAAATATCGACATGGGCCTGATTGCTCATGATTACATATCCTCCTTCTCCTTGGATATAGCGTTCGACTTTGTTGAGATTGATGATAGATGAGTGATGGACCCGGCAGTAATAGTTCGGGTCCAAAATGTTTTCGAAGTCTTTGAGTCGCTTAGAAACCAACATATCCGCGCGATTTTCTAAAAACATCCGGGTATAACTCCCATCAGCCTGTAAATGAATCACATCTTGGATTTCAACAAAGACCATCCCTTCCGATACCGGTACCGCCAATTTCCCTTCCTGCCCTAAACGATGCCGGACATTGTGCAAAATGGCGCGATAGTCCTGTTTTTCAGATATTGCCTCTGCCCGATTGACTGCCCCTACAAGTTCCTCAATATCCACTGGCTTCATCAAGTAGTCCAAAGCTGAAAAACGAATCGCCTTAATCGCATATTTATCATGAGCGGTAACAAAAATGGTTTGGAAGCGAGGGTTTTCAATTTTTTCCAAAAGGTCAAAGCCACTCATATGCGGCATTTGCACATCCAAAAACACTAAATCGGGATCCCGTTTTTTTATCATTTCTAAGCCTTCAAGCGGTCCATCACAGCGCGCTACGACCTCCACTTGTTGACAATATTTGCCTAAAGCGAGCGCCAAGCTTTCTCTAGCATCTTCTTCGTCGTCTATTATGATCGCTTTTATCATCTAGCCTTTATGTTTGGGGACTCCTTCGGAGAACGCTTAGCGCTTTCCACTTATTTGCGCATTGCCACCACTTATCAAGTCGCAGCCGCCACCTATAGATTATCCTTATCAATAAGCGAAGTCTTAGCCGAATATCGAGTAATCAATCAATCTATAATATTCGATAATGAACTCAAAACCTCTCAAGCTTCCTTATCCCCACTTTGGGAAATTGGTTTATCTAAGCATAGGGATTTCACTTTGCCTTTTTGCGTGCAAAAAAGAGTCCCAACCTAGCTCTAATCTCAACGCTGCCACAATCAATTGGACTGAGTCCGTAGATCCGGATGATGATCAGGTAACTTATACATTGATCGTCGCTGCCGAAACCCTGGCAAGCAACACCAGCAGCCTTTCTTATACAATTGAAGACTTGGATTTTGATCAAGAGTACGATGGCAAGGTGATCGCTCAAGATGAGGAAGGCCGTAGCCAGATGGTAGATTTTAGTTTTAGGACAGCGGCTTCGCCGAACGATTTCCCAGAGGCTTTTGCCTTGCTTTATCCTCCAAAGGATTCTCAAAATATTGAACTTACTCCCCTCCTTCAATGGGCTGCCTCCACGGATCCGGATGGAGATGCCATCACTTATGATACATATCTAGACCAAAGTGCCAAACCTAGCAGCTTGCGCTCTGAGGCAGTTAATAACACCCAAATACAAATCAATGATCTTGAAGAGGAAACCACCTACTATTGGAAGCTAGTCGCTAAAGACGGAAAAGGAG
>JBCAWW010001185.1:0-1983 GCA_038534415.1 Bacteroidota bacterium
CTTAGGCGATCTCTATGTCGGGCAAGAAGATGGGGGAATTTGGAAGCTTAAGCTAGATCCTGAGGATACTACCGAAGCCCAAAAACTCGCTATGAGTGGGGAAGAAAACCCTGCCATTGCCTATGATGTAGAGGGATTGAGCATCTATCGCAATGAGGATGAAGCCTTTTTGATGGCCAGTAGCCAAGGCAATTTTTCTTACGCGATTTTTGACCTTACCGCTGCCAATCATTATCTCACCAGCATCAAAATCAAAGAGCAAGGCAGCATAGATGGGGTCGAAGAAACTGACGGTTTGGCTCTCTATCCCGACTCCCTCAATGAGCAATTTCCGGCGGGTATTATGATCGTGCAGGACGGCTTTAATTTTGAAGGAGATAGCACTGTGCCGCAAAACTTTAAGCTGATCGACTGGCGTCAAGTCAGTGCAGTATTGCAGGACGCTAATTAGTTTTTTTTACTGCTTCGCAGAACGATAATAAGCGTTCTGCGAAGCAGTAATCCCCTCCCCAAAGCTTAGCGAATCAAAGGCAAAAGCCTATCTTTGCGGGCAATGAATGATTATCAACATGAAGAGGCTCAAGCATGGTGGCGCAATCCTTGGGTGGGAGGCGTATTACTGGGCTGGCTGATACTCAATCTGATACAGGGCACTTTTACCGAATTATTTCACGACGAGGCCTACTATTGGATGTTTTCCAAGCACCTTTCTTGGGGCTATGCTGAGCATGCGCCGATGGTGGCTTTGGTGATCCGGATGGGTACGCTGCTAGCCCCCGGAGAACTGGGCGTGCGACTGATTGTAATTTTGCTCAATGTCGCAACCATTGGTCTGATATGGGCGATGACAGACCGTAAAAAGCCTTGGTTGTTTTGGATGTTGATGTTTGGCATGATCGAGGTGCAAGTAGCTGGTTTTCTTGCTGTTCCTGATGCGCCGATGATCTTTTTTGTGAGTCTGTTTTTGTATCGATATCAACGCTGGCTCAAAAATGAAAATTGGCTCAATACCTTATGGCTCAGCATTGCGATCATAGGCATTGTTTACAGCAAGTATCATGGCATTATGGTGCTCTTTTTTACGCTTTTGTCCAATCTACGGCTGCTGCGTAATAAGTATTTTTGGACCATGGCCATTGTCGCCACTTTGGCCTATTTGCCGCACCTCAGTTGGTTGGTAGAAACCAATTTTTCTACATTCAAATATCATTTACTTGATCGTATTCGCGAACCGCATCCGATTGAGTTTAGTTTGAACTATATCGCCAATCAGATATTGGTGGCGGGCCCTTTTATGGGCTTTTTGCTCTTCCCAGCCGCCTTTAAATCTAAGCCCACGGATGAATTTGGTCGGGCCCTTAAATGGGTCTTGTTTGGCGTATTGGGCTTTTTGTTGTTGTTGAGTTTCCGCACCCATATTGAGGCCAATTGGTCAGCTTCGGCTTTCTTTCCGCTAGTGTTATTGGCTTACGGCTACATCGCCGAACGAAAAAAATGGCAGCTTTGGACCAAGCGCTTATTTGTACCAAGTTTGATCATCATTTTGCTCCTGAGGGTCTATTTGATGGTGGACTTTATTCCAGCCCTCAAAAAGGTGCGCAACGAATTTCATCATTGGCCGGAATGGGCGGAGGTGGTTTCAGATATTGCGGGGGATCGCACAGTAGTTTTTATCAATGGTTACCAGCATCCGTCAAAGTATCGGTTTTACGCTGGCAAGGAAGCTTGGGTCGTCAATAACTTTGGCTATCACAAAACGCAATATGACCAATGGGGCTATATGGAGGATGCGATCCAGGGAGAGGAAATATGCTTGGTTTCGCGTGGGCCTTTTAAGGATTGTGATTCTTTAAGTTCGGAAGGGGGGCTGAAGATGTATTATCGCCATCTGCCAGACTTTCACACTTATAACCGTATCGATATTGAAGTTGAAACTGAGGAGTTGAGCGTTCCGCGAAGCGATACCCTAGAGGTAAGCCTCAA
>JBCAWW010001186.1:0-1979 GCA_038534415.1 Bacteroidota bacterium
GACCGCTGATATCAAAAAGGCTACTCAATTTTATGTGCCGACTCAATTTCAAAGTGTCCCTCCTTCTCAGCATGGCGAATTGATCCAAGCCAATACCGTGGCGGCGAGGCAGCGACTAATCCCATTTTTTCTCAAAAAGGCTTTTCACCCGGACAACGATCACCAACGCTTTTATATCGTATTGGCGGGATCAGGGATGGGAAAAACGACCTTTATGATCAACCTCTATGTCCGTTATTTGCGGCACAGTAGGCGTAAGCGGCGCTCCTTTCATATCAAATTGATGCCCTTGGGCTATCCTGAGATCTTGCAACGCATCGATGAGATCCCAAACCAGTCAGAGACGATTCTCCTATTAGATGGACTAGATGAAGATCCACAGGCGGTACGCAATTATCAAAAGCGGATGGAGCATATTCTGAAGCGGGTCAAGGACTTTAGAGTAGTAGTATTTACTTGTCGGACACAGTTTTTCCCTTCGGAGGAGGACGAGCCTCGCGAGACCAAAGTAGCCCGATTTGGGAGTTATCAAGGCTTTCAAGAGTTTGCCAAGATGTATTTAGCGCCTTTTTCGGTCAAGGACATTAAGCTTTATCTCAGAAATAAATATGGCTGGTTCAAGCATCAAAAAAAGCAGCAAGCCTTAGAGATCGTCAAGCAATCGCCCAATCTGATCGTGCGGCCGATGCTCCTCAATTATATCGACGATCTTTTGGAAGAGACGCGGGATTATGATTATACCGTTCAATTATATGAGGTATTGATCAAAAAATGGATCGAGCGTGAGGCCGATCGCGTACTGGCCGATCGTCGAGAGCAATTTAGAGAGGAGTTATTTCGCTTTTCTCAAGAGATTGCGATCAATATTTATAAAAACCGCGGGCATCGCAAAGGTCTTTTTATTGGCCAGCATGAGATTAAAGCCTTTTCTGATCGGCACAAAATCCAGCTGCACGAGATCGAAATGCGTAGTCGTTCTCTCCTCAACCGGAATGTCGAAGGCCAGTATAAATTTGCCCATAAATCCATTTTAGAATATTTCCTCGCCCGTGAAATGGTCGAGAATCCTTCATTCGCCCAGACATTTGTCTTTGAGAGTATGGATCAGGCCCGCAATTTCCATCGCGAGTTACTCTTACTTAGGCACACCCAACCTTGGCTCAAAGCCCAAAAGGGAAAAGGGGAAGTCGTTCTCGAAGAGAGTGAAATCAGAGACCCTGCCAGTCTAAAATCGGGTGAGTTTTGGCGCATTACCTCTTTGCGTTTAGAAGAATTGAAAACCGTCCAAGTGGTGGCTCCTCTCAATCGCCTTCGCAAACTCCAATTGGACCGGACCCAGATCAAAGCTTTGGAGGCCCTTGAAGATCTTCAAGACTTAGAGTCCATTTCTCTCACTCATACCAATGTCCGAGACATCAAGCCTTTGGGCCATTTGACCGAGCTACAGAGCCTCCACATCGACCATTGCCCGATTTCTGATTTGAGCCCACTCAAGCAATTGAGAAAACTCCAACATTTGAGTTTTGCCCATACTGAAGTAGGTCAGGTGGATGCTTTATATGAACTTTTTGATCTCGAAAAGCTACACTGCCACCATACCAGCATTCGAGACATTGCCCCTTTACGTAAGCTCAAGCAACTTAAGACCCTTCATATTAGTCATACGCCTCTGGCGAACGCTAATCCTATTAGGTCCATGGACTCGCTCCAATCTTTAGACCTGAGTTACACTCGGATCAGCGAAATCAATGCATTAAAGTCCCTCAACAATCTCACGGCCTTACGGCTTTCTTATGCCCCAATCTCCGACTTGAAACCACTTAGCAATATCCCCAGCCTCCAACGGCTACATTTGCAAAAAACAGAGGTCAAGAGCCTAGCCCCCTTATACGAATTGCCCAAGCTCAAGCATCTACAACTCAGTTCAGGTCAGGTGAGCGAGAAAGAAATTAGCGCTTTCAAGAAAGCACAACCAATAT
>JBCAWW010001187.1:0-1979 GCA_038534415.1 Bacteroidota bacterium
ATGATGCCTTGTATCAACAAACCAGCAGCCATAAATAGCAGCAACCAGCCTGTGGTTTGATACATTCCTAAAAAATTTCTTATTCGATCTTGAAAGTCCATTTGCTATAATTCGACATTCTGCTTAACAAAACAACACAGTATCGACAATAGTGTTACGTTACTTAGGCAAAAAAGGTAGATACTTTTCCGCATAAAAATATATGACGGCTCCAATCATTCCCATTAAGTGCCCAAAATGAGAGATCCCTCCCACATTACCAAAGCCTCTAAATTCCGCTATTATAAGTACAGCTGAGATCACTGCTATCCCTATTGCAAACTTCTTCGCTTCAAAGGGAGGCAGGAAGAAAAAGCTCAAAGGGGCTCTAGGGTAGATATAGGCAAAAGCGGCAATAACCCCCGATATAGCTCCAGAAGCACCTAAAACCGGATAATCACTGGGATCAAACAACCATACCAATACTCCTGAAACTAAGCCAGTAAAAATATAAAAGGAGAAAAAACGCTTACTCCCTAATGCTGATTCAACCGCTGGTCCAATACTGGCTAAAGCCAGCATATTGAAGGCAATATGTAAAATGTCTTTTTGACTAAAAAAGTGGGTAACTAGCTGGACAGGTTTAAATAATCCACCATACAGATCATGCGAGATGACTAACTCACTTTTAAATAATAGGAAGTTGCTAGCCATAAATTGCCTACCAGCATCTCCGAAAGTATCCGAGAGTAACCATACTATAAATACTATCACATTTATGATGACCAAGTTCTTGACCACCGGCGTTAAACGCATCATATTGTTTCTATCTTAACGAAAATATTGTTCTAATTCCTGCATGCTTAGCACTTTGTAAGTAGGTCTTCCATTGGGCGCAAAGCCCGGAGCCTCACATCTAAACAAAGCATTAACCATGTTTTTCATTTCTATACTACTCAATTTATGCGGTGAAGTTACGGAGCTGCGATAGGCCACGGCCTTAGCGATCCCTTCAAACACCTTAGTTTCGAGCTTGCTTTGCCCCATCTGTTTAAGATCATCCAAAATCTGGCTAAAGATTCCTTTTACTTTAGATGTAGCAATTTCGGTGGGGACACCATATACAATCAAAGTATTTTTACCGAATTCCTTCACCTCAAATCCCAATTTCGCAAATATTTCTACCGAAGTCATCAGCAACTGGTAGTCCGCGGCCGAAAATTCCATCGTTTGCGGAAATAATAATTGCTGGGAGGAAAGCTTCCCTCCTTCTCGAGAACGCAAAAAGGATTCATATAAAATCCTTTGGTGAGCGAGATGTTGATCTATGACCAACAAGTCGGGGCCTTTTTGGGTGAGGATGTACCGCAATTGATGCTGGACCAGTAAAGTATCTTCTTTGACATGCTCCGCTTTTGCGGTGGCTTTTTGCCCAAACAAATCTTGCTGACTACGCGCCTGCGAGATTTCCTGCTTTGCGGCATCCGATGCCTGTGGCTTTTGATATAAAGCGTCCCAGTCTTTAGGAGAGACAGTTTTTTGCTGTGGGAGTTGGAAGCTTGGCTTTTTGCCGATGGTAGCAGAGTCAGCCTCCGGCGAACGCCTTGGCTTAGAGCCATAAATGGCTGCTTTGAGGTCTGCATCCGTAAAATCAAACTCCGGTGCATTTTCGACCGTCCCCAAAGCACGTTTCACAACTGAGTGCAACAGGGCATAAATCGTTTGTTCATCATCAAATTTCACCTCCGTTTTGGTAGGATGAATATTGATATCGACATGCACAGGGTCAATCTCCAAAAAGATCACATAAAAAGGATAGCTATCTCTGGGCAAAAAAGCTTCGAAGGCAGTATAAACCGCATGGTTGAGATAATTGCTTCGGATATAGCGACCATTGACGAAGAAAAACTGCTCCGAGCGATTTTTGCGATAGATCTCAGGCTCTCCTTTTTATGTGATCTTTTTGGAGATTGACCCTGTGCATGTCGATATCAATATTC
>JBCAWW010001188.1:0-1975 GCA_038534415.1 Bacteroidota bacterium
GGCGCAGCCGTGAGTCCCGAAGGCATCATGTACATCAACGCTAGTGAGATGCCGTGGATTTTGCAAATGGTCGAACTTAAAAACGAATCTGACGGTAAACTTTCGACAAAAGGCCGCAATATCTTTCAAAGGCGTTGTGTATCCTGCCACGGCATCGACCTCAAAGGAGCTTCTATCTTTCAACCTCCTTCATTGGTCGGCCTCGCCGAACGCTTATCCGACGAAAAAATAGCCGAAGTCATCAAAAACGGTAAAGGTCAAATGCCCGGTTTTGCGCAACTCGAATCGGCTGATATTGAGGCATTGGTAGCTTATTTATCAAATTCAGATCAAGCGCTCGAAAAAGAAGGACCCATGAAAACCGAAGGCTTGCCCTATGTCAATACCGGCTATATCAGATTTAAGGATCCAAACGGATATCCAGCCATTAAGCCACCTTGGGGCAATCTAAATGCCATCGACCTCAACAAAGGAGAGATACTTTGGAAAGTACCCCTAGGCGAATACCCAGAACTTAGTGCTAAAGGCCGCCCCATTACGGGAACCGAAAATTACGGTGGGCCTGCTATTACCGCAGGCGGAATCATTTTTATCGCTGCTACCCGAGACCAAAAATTCCGGGCTTTTGCCCAATCTGATGGAAGTCTACTTTGGGAGACAGATTTACCGGCTGGCGGCTACGCTACACCGTCAACGTATGAAGTCAATGGCAAACAATACGTAGTCATAGCAGCTGGGGGTGGTAAGATGGATACCCCTTCGGGGGACGCTTATCTTGCTTTTTCATTACCTGACTGACCAATTTCTTACGACCGTTCTCGCCCTAATTATTACGATTCGGGCATACATACGAACATCCGGCTTTGTATTTGCTTAGTTTCGAACAGACGAATTCCTTTCGGTTTTCGCATCAAACTACCAAGCTCTAGTACAAATCCGTCGAAATGCTTTCGATTGTATTCACCACCCACAAACTCCTTGCAGGCGTCCATGGAGATAGCGCCAAAATCCTTCCGATCCAGACCCATAACTATATCCCTTTCGATGATCAATCTCCATCAGAAGTATTATCAAAACACCTAGGAGAAATTCAAGGTGCTTACCAAAAATGGCATAAGGGACCTCAGCAAACGCCTACGCCTACGACTCTGGCTTTGCCGAGTCAAATGGACGAAGGACTCAAGCATGAGCTGACTCATCTAATTGAGGGGGATAATGCGCCAGACTTGCGCCTTATCCATAGTGAAAGCCTAGCTCAATCTTATTTGAGAGGCCTTTCATTAGAGCCACATAACTATCTCGTTTTAGAATGTCTTGAAGATTATCTAAATCTATGTTTTTCCCTTGATCAGGGAACGAATAACTTCCATCAGGCTTTTCCTGAGATCGGCCGTGATAGCAGCAATCAAGTATTGCTTGCTGAGTTGATCAACCGTTTTCAGAGCATTGGCTTGATCATCGAAGATGAAAGTCGTGCTGACCTAATGCGTCAATTAGGGCTTCCCACCAAAGATTATGCGTATACGCTTTCTCGCTCCGTCGAAAATGTGAGCTTAGAAGCAGAAGCTACTTTTACTCGGGAAGAGTACCTAGACCTAGCGATGCGCAATCGCTACCAGCTCAACGATATCCTAAGTAAAGGCTCACTGGATGAAAAAGCCATCCAGAAGGTGGTATTACTTGGCCAATATCTTCGCAATGATGTCTTTGTCAACTATCTCAAAGATGATTTGCAATTAGGGGATCGCCTCTATTCTACAGAGCGTACTGGATCTTGGACAGAATACGAGACCATTATCAATGGCTTGTTTAGAGCAGGTCAGGCCTTCCTTGTCAAAGAAGAGGAAGAAAGACTCGCAGAGGAGCAAAGACAGCGCGAAGAAGAAGCTCGTCGTCGCAAAGAAGCCGCCATGCGCGCCAAAATCGCCAATGAACTCAAGGTTAAACAAGACCGTGATTCCTTATTGGCTGAGAT
>JBCAWW010001189.1:0-1975 GCA_038534415.1 Bacteroidota bacterium
CGTTCTGGCTTTCTTGCTGATATTTCGGAATTTCCACCCATTGAAAAAATAGTAAATGGCGATACGTATACTCTTTCTTTGCATTTTGGCTTCTATTGGCGTGAATTCCCTATCTGCTCAAGCGATCGAACAGGATTGTTTAGGAGCAATCCCCGTTTGTAGTGAGACTATACATATAGATTCGATCTCTACGGACTATGGTAATGTCAGTGAAAATGATGGTTCCTGTCTTGGCGTCGAACGCAATAGTACTTGGTTTCGGGTGAGGACCAGCGGTGCTGGAACGCTTTGCTTTGTCATTATACCCGATAATGCAGCAGACAATTTTGATTGGGCCGTTTATGATGTAAGCAGACATCATTGTAGCGAACTTAAGACGAGACCTCAGTTACTCATTTCATGCAACGCTTCTCCCGAAATCGCCTGTAATGGCGAGACTGGACCCAATGGGGAAGGGAGCTGTGCAAGCCAACAGGCAGAGTGTATTGCTGCCTCAGGACAAAGCGAATATGTAATTAGGGTACAAGCCCCTCAAGGAGCTAGAGCTGGATTCGAAATAAATTTTGGAAACTCTACTGCTGAGCTTATTCGGCCCTCAGATGATCCAATCGTAAGGATGGATCCCTTATGTTATGGGGAAGCAGCTTATTTACAGGCCAATCCTATAGAAGGGGGCAATGTCAATTGGTATGCAGATCCCAATGATGAGAAGCCCATATTTACAGGCATCAATTACAATGCCTTTCCCCTTACTAAGCCGCGTACTTATTATTTGGAGACTCAAAATAGTCTCAACTGTCGCGATCATTGGTATGCATTGACGCTCAATCCGCTTGAAAAAGTACAATCTAAGATCATTGCTTCAGATTCAGTGCTCGAATTTCCCTCACCAGTAGTTAATCTAAGTTTGGGCGGTAATATTCAACCGGCTTATACTTATTGGCAATTAGGAGATGGACAGAAAACCCCTTCTTTTAATCCTGTTTATGCTTATGAGTATCCGGGAAATTATGATGTCAAGGTATCGGTTAAGGATATCTACGGCTGTAAGTTTGAGTACGAAAAACAGATATTTGTCAGACCTATCGCAGAGATATATGTTCCTTCAGCTTTCACCCCTAACAATGACGGAAGTAACGATTTTTGGCAAGTTTTTGCCACACTTACTCAGCAATTTGAAGTAGTGATTTTTGACCGAAATGGCAAAGAAATATTCAGAGCCAATCAAGCAGACTTTAAGTGGGATGGGCTAGATCAGCAAGGGAAAAGCGTTCCCGTAGGGACCTATCCATATAGAATCAGCTATATCGACTTTACGGGTAATTTGAAACAAAGAGGAGGCGCAATCACACTATTTAGATAAATTCTTACGGGTTTTCCGGTAAGAAAAACATTAATACCTGCCTACCGATCGCAAGATGGGTAGGCTATGTTTGTATCAGTTCCGATGCAGCACACTAACCAAAACAGTTTTTGATACGCCCTATTAATTGATCGCTGTTGGGAAATAAGGTCTTCTCGGTCAGGAAAGATACTGACCGGAAGTCCTCTCCCCCCAAACAAACACCATAGAAAACACTAAAGACTTAAGTAGTTCGTGTAGCAATTTGGCCAGTGGGATGGCAGTAGCCATCCCCTTTTTTCGTAACTTCCTACAAACACTTATTTCAAATGCACAGTTTCCAGCCCTATTTACATTTTCACAATACCGGTGGATCTACCTATGAAATGCAAGCACTGATTGCGATTCCTGATGGGTGGATTTACGACCAAACTGTTGAGGTGACTACTCATAATGTTGAAGGTGAAAAGTTATATTTCATAGAGTACAAGAAACAGTGGTTAGACTGGATCGCGGATGATCTGAGTAGAAGAAGTAATAATCTTCTTACCAGGTCCGCTAACGGAACGATCTTCCATATCGCCTACAGAGCTATCATCTAAGAAAGCTGCAAAGTGTCCTTTGACATCGTGG
>JBCAWW010001190.1:0-1974 GCA_038534415.1 Bacteroidota bacterium
GCTCGGTCTCGAGCTTTTTGGATTAGGAGTCTCTTTGGGCTATTGCTATTAAGCTTTGATGGCGCCTTTTATTATTACCGCTATGTGGGCGAGTTGGCGACTTATTATGCGATGCGTTACTACCTCTATAAGGTGAGTGCAACTTTTATCAGTGTGGTGGCGATCTTTTTGCCGATGTGGGTCTTTTGGCGCTGGTATGACAAGGAGCAGGAAAGTTTTTACGGCCTTAGGATCAAGGGATTTCACTGGCCGCCCTACCTTCTGATGTTGGGGATCATGCTACCCATTGTCTTTGCCGCCTCCTTTTTACCAGAGTTTATCGACTACTACCCTACCCTCAAACTGCGCATGGTGCAGCAGATGAAAGGCGTTCCGCAAGGCGGTGCTATCGCGCTCTACGAAATATTTTATTTGCTCGATTTTGTATGGACAGAGTTGATTTTCAGGGGCTTCTTTGTCATTGGCATGTATAGTGTGCTTGGGCCCAAAGCGGTATTGCCGATGGCTTCCCTCTATGTCTCTCGACATTTTGCCAAGCCCATGGGAGAGTCAATTAGCTCCTTATTTGGCGGCTATATCCTCGGTGTACTGGCCTACCGCAGTCGTAACATATTGGGTGGGATCCTAATCCATATGGGCATTGCCTTTTTGATGGAAGCCTTTGCGCTCTTGCAATGGTGGTTGCGCAATTAGGGCTTGTGCGATCTCGGGGAAGGCTGTAATTTTGCCCCATGCAAAGATCCTGGCGCCTTATCTGGGCAGTATGTTTATTTCTTCTTTTTGTCGCCTGTGAAAAACCCAAGTATGCTTGGGAAGCGATTCCTCATGAGCAAATTGAACTCGCGGGTGATATTTGGGCTGATAAACCGATAGGTAAAGAACTGAGCGTTCCCGATTTAGGGCCGGAAAATATCAGACTTTGGCAAAACTACGTCCGAGACTCCATGAGTCTTTTGGGGCAGGCAGATTTGATCCCCTTGTCTTTGGCGCTCTTCCTTGAAGAACGCCAGAGTCGCTACATCGAAGTTTTGGAGCGCTCGCTCTGGAATGATGGTTTGATCGGAGCCTACCGAACAGGCGATAGTACGTATCATCCGGGAGATTTTGCCTTTGTGAGTGGGCCTGACAGCCTTTTTGCCAATATTTATGTGGCCGGCTCCGCCGAACTCTCCGTCAATGGTCAGACTTTGCGGATCAGCACTGAGACTCGATATCCTTGGGAGGAAATCGTTCAATTGAAAATTGAAACCTGCAAAGCCATCCAGTTTACCCTAGGGCTACGCATACCGGGCGCTTCTCGCAACCTAGCTTTGCCCGATAGCCGTTTTCAATATTTGTATTCGAGCAATCGAAAGTTGGAGCTACGGGTAAATGAAGACCTGATCATGCCAGCTACTGAGGAAGGTTATGCTTTTGTCACCCGGACTTGGCAAGCAGGAGATAAAGTCGAATTGCGGCTGCCATTAGCGGTTAGGAGGGTCCAAAATAAAGATGTCCCCTCTCTAATTGCTTTAGAGAGAGGACCGATTTTATATGGTTTTCCGCAGGAAAATGTTCCTTTGGATATGCAGCTTTCAAAAAGCCGGCAATACTTTTTAATGGATAGTTTGGATGGGTCTATTCGACTCAATTGGCTGCGAGGCCCTATTTGGCAAGATGGCCAAATGATTGAGGCAGAGGCAGCGCCTTTGTACTATCTCCAAGCGAAGGAGATAGAAGCACTTCCGTACTCCTTAACCTACCGGTAGGAAAGTCCAGATAGCGAGGCCACCGATCAAACTCATGCATAGCAATAATGCTACGGCACCTAAGTTAACCAGCGCTTGCTCCTGACAATCAAAAGCTATTTCCGCTGTTCAACCCGAAACTTCTCAAGAGGAACTAATGCCTCAAGATCGCGGCCTATCTTATGATCGTCAGGAGCAAGCGCTGGTTAACTTAGGTGCCGTAGCATTATTGCTATGCATGAGTTTG
>JBCAWW010001191.1:0-1973 GCA_038534415.1 Bacteroidota bacterium
TCCTGCTAAAAAGAGGCTAATAGTAGTTAGGCTGGGCTCTTTTTAAGTCTGTCAAGGCGATCCAGAATCTCTCACTACATTTTTTTGACTCTGCTTTATATCCATACGACAGAAAGAAGGCTAAACAACTGAATTACAGCCATTTGTCAATGATATATAATTTCACATATATATAGGACCCAAATTATCCAGTCGAGCAATTAGCCGTTTAAGCAAAAATAAGTACGACTGACGCATATTTTGAACAACTATTTATTTTACAGTTTCGCATATTTCTACCGTAGTACATTTGTTTAGCAGATCAATGTCCGGATTAAAAAGTATTCGTTTTTGAGCAAAATCTTTCTTCACTCTCATCTCCAAAAAGGCTTAGTTTTAGGAATATTTCTCAGAAATCGCCCTCATATTTCTAAAAAAGGCTTGAAATAGGAGGCTAATATTTCGTTGAATCTGCAACAGATTTTCTCCAGCAAAGGGAACTAAAGGCCTCATTATCAATCGTCAAAAAATTTGCTTGCCAGCGAAAGCACTATTGTACGATCAAAGTTGTCGAAGCCAAATTTCCTTTTTCATCTTGCAGACGGATGAGGTAGGTACCGGCATTGGGCAGCATTTGACGATCTAAATAAATCTTCTTGCTTTCTGCATAATCTTTGACCAAAATTTGCCTACCGAGCATATCAAATATGCTAAGTCTGAGAGGACCACGCCAGGAATAAGCGAGGTCTATAGTGGCAAAACTACTCATGGGTTGCGGATAAAGGAGCATCCGAAAATCATTTGGAGACTCGTTTTGAGTAGATACATAATCGTCGAGCACAACCGTTACATCTCCTCCCCCTTTGATATAGTCTGCGGTCGGATTGATAATATTGCAATTGGTATTGCCATTATTGGGAGAGATGTCTAAATATCCCAGCTCTGCTTGGGTCCGACGATCAAGTATACCATTGTTATGGCCTATACCCCTAAAGTCTAATTCGCACCAGCAATTATTATTGATGCTAACCGCTTCTTTGGTTCTCATAGCCGCTTGGTATTGGCTATTTTCACAGATTTTGTTACCCCAAAAGCGCTTAAAAGTACCGCCAGTTAAGAACTCCAGACCGATTTCATTTTGGACCAAAGCGTTCCGCGTAGCGGTAAAATCAAAAGGTTTTTGCTCGATCAATATACCTGTCCTGCCATAGCCAAAGGTGCAATCTTCTACCAAAATAGGATCTAGACCGCTGGTCCGAATCGCCAGCCCCGTTTCTGCAAGCAAAATATCGGTGTATTGCAGCTTGATCGAAGCCTTTTTTCCAGATAGCTCAATCCCTTTCCAGTTGGGTTCCCCTTTCAGCAAGATAGGGCCAAAGCGTACTGGTGATTGGTCCATTCCCAGCGATTCTAGCCGTCCTTTGACAATAAATCCATAGCCTTCGTCAAAGCGCACTTCGACCCCAGCTTCTATCTGCAATAAGCCATTGGCAGTGATTTCTAAATCATTACTGACCAAATATGGACTCATAAAATAGTGCCAAGTAGTGTGTTCATCGATAATGGTTTGAGTAACCAAAGTCTGGGCTTGGGCAAAACTTAGCCCGCAAAACAACAAAAGGAGACAAATACGCATAGTCATGGCCTTGAGATATATCAATAAAATCAAATATTATCGGAAAGAAAAACAGGACAATTTTTCGCCATTGTATTTATTTAAGCTTTCAGCTTTCTTTACTAAAAGATTAGTTATCAGCTCTTTGAAGAGAGCCAAAGTTGCATTTGTAGTATGTACAAAACTAAGTTGCTCCAAATACTTAACGTTCTTAGTCAAAAGGAGAAAAAACATTTTCAAGAATTTGTCGACTCTCCATATTTCAACCAGCGTGAGGAGGCTAAAGTAATGTTGGCCCACCTCTTATCTTTACCACCCGACGATCCTGGCCTCCATAGAAGAAGCGTTTATCGGGTCGTATATGGCAAAGCACAACTCA
>JBCAWW010001192.1:0-1971 GCA_038534415.1 Bacteroidota bacterium
CTCTCATAGTAAAGTATGTGAGCTACCAGCCTGCTAAGCACGATCCTGTGCCTTTCTTTGAGTTTTGCGCTATCATCAAGAGCTTTGGGCCAATCTTCCGATGAAGATCCTAGGCAATTGCGTTTACAACAAGCCTTAGTCAATTCTTGGTTTATCGATGGGTTTCAGGCCAATGGTAGTCAAACGAGTGCCAAGCCCAAGCAGGGTTCCCTCTTTATTTTCACGCCTGATCTTGGATTTCGCTATAATTTGATTGACCTAGACATTGTCGTCGAAGGCGGCTATACACGGACCAAGGACAGTGTTTTTTTACAGCTCGGGCTCCAAGACCAAAATCAGTCGATTGACTCTCTACGTTATGTCGTCAAGGATGGTCAGGCATCGATTGAGATGTACCAAGGAGATGGCGCGATTGGGCAACTAAGCACCAATGATTTTTCTTCATTGCGGGTACAAGAAGGCTATAGCATAAACTTTTCGGCGGATTCCTCTTTACTCACCTTAGCAGGCCCTGCGGGAACGTTTCAGCTCAAACGCCTCGTTATGGATACCGGCGGGTTTTCTATCATGTCTCTCTTGAGGGCCATTTTGGGCATGGCATTTTTGTTGGGCTTTGCCTACCTCCTCAGCAGCAATCGCAAAAAAATTGATTGGCGACTTGTCGCTACGGGTATTGGACTACAGTTATTTCTGGCTATCCTGGTGCTAAAAGTTCCTGGTGCGAGCTGGATATTCGAACAAATATCTAGAGTGTTTGTTGAGATTTTGGGCTTTACTGAGTCTGGCGTTAGCTTTCTTTTTGGAGGTCTGGTCAGCGGCAGTAGTGGTTTGATATTCGCCCTTCAAGTATTACCTACCATCGTCTTTTTCTCCGCGCTAATGGCGATTTTATATTATGCCGGCATCTTGCAAAAAATTGTCTATGGCTTTGCTTGGGTGATGAAAAAGACCATGCGCCTTTCAGGAGCCGAGAGTTTAGCTGCCGCAGGGAATATCTTTCTTGGTCAAACAGAATCTCCATTATTGGTACGTCCCTACTTAGAAAAAATGACTCGCTCCGAGATCATGGCTTTGATGACCGGTGGCATGGCCACTATTGCAGGTAGCGTATTTGCAGGTTATGTATTTTTTCTTGGAGGGACAGATGAGGTACAACGGCTATTATTTGCCAAGCACCTACTTACGGCCTCGATCATTTCGGCTCCAGCGGCCTTGGTAGCCGCCAAAATGTTGGTACCAGAAACCGAAGAGGTCAATGAAGACCTAGATGTACCCAAAGATAAAATTGGTTCCAATCTCCTAGACGCGATAGCCAACGGCACTACCGATGGACTCAAACTCGCAGTCAATGTAGGCGTGATGTTATTGGTATTTATCGCCTTGATCCGCATGGTCAATTGGGGACTAGCCGATCAGTTTGGCGAATGGACCAATCTCAATGATTGGGTGGCCGCCAGCACCGATGGTCGCTATTCCCAATTTAATCTCCAATATATATTTGGCTTACTCTTCGCTCCCGTAGCCTGGCTATTAGGAGTGCCTAGCGATGACCTCATGATCGTGGGCCAACTCTTGGGAGAGAAAACCATCATCAATGAATTTGTAGCCTATACCTCCATGGGATACGCTAAGCAAATCGGTCTATTTGCCAATTATAAATCCGTAATTATCTCAACTTACGCCTTGTGTGGCTTCGCCAATTTCTCCTCCATTGGGATTCAAATTGGAGGCATAGGCGCATTGGCTCCCGGTCAACGAAAAACGCTTTCCGAATTAGGAATCAAATCGCTAATTGGTGGAACCATTGCGGCCTTTATGACTGCGGTCTTGGCAGGGCTTATCGTCTAAAAGCCCATGCCTTTTTTCGCATGTTCTTCTTTCTCGATAAAAACTACCGTGAAGTAAATCCCTTTCTCTGTAACTGAAGTCATAAAATATATGATGCCTTCAGTTACAGAGAAAGGGATTTAC
>JBCAWW010001193.1:0-1970 GCA_038534415.1 Bacteroidota bacterium
AAGGATGCTCAATTGAACGTTCTCAATATGCCTCCACATCATATGGGATTATGGAAAAGGGATAGGCAGCTTGTGAGATTATTGGCGATCAGATTCATTTTTGATCACATATGCAATGATTGAATCCTGAAATTGAAAAATCCGAGAGGTCGATTGTTTCTTGTGAAGAAAATCATGTAAGGCTCTCGAACAACCCGACCAATGATAGTAATCATCCAAAATAATGAGACCGCCTTCAACCACATGATCGTAGAGATAGTCAAAGCACTGCATGGTTGAATCATACCAATCGCCATCTAAACGAAGAATGGCAATGGGGCCTCCGTCATAATGAGGCAAGGTGTCAGAAAACCAGCCTTTGTTGATACTCACATTAGGGACCTTTGCTAAAGCCATAGCGGCTTCTGCGTCTTTTATATCGGCAGTACAATTATCAAAATAATCTTCTGATTCAGTATCGCTTTGCCAGTCCTTGGCCTTTTTACCATCAATTTCTTTAACCTCAGGTAAGCCTTCAAAGCTGTCATATAAGTAGTAAGCTCTCTCAGGACCTAAAAGATCCGCAATACCGGCAATCATGCCACCTTTCCAAGTGCCACACTCCACCACGGCTCCTTGTAGATTTTGATACTTTTGGACCAGTTGGAGGTTGTGGCGATACAGATGCCGAGGAATCATGGTGAAATCCTGGTACTTATCGTAAAAAGCATTGAGAAATCTCCATTCCTGGCGATAATCTAAATAATCCTTGGTCCGGTTTACTGCGTTCTTAATTCTGTGTACCATTAGTCATCGAAATTGGGGATAAAAACTCAAAATCAGTGTTCCACCAAAGCGTGGAAGCATTGCGAGGAGGCAGTTTGCCCTTGCCCCATATATCTTGCTCTACTACCTCAAAGGTGAGGATTTCTTCTAGCCTTTGGATGTGTTCAACGGAGTTGCCCACCCAAAAAGAAACCTGATAGCGCCCTGGCATCAAAGGTGGTTTCCCTATGTTGCATCTGATGACCCCTTCGCTAACTTGCTCTTGGTAAGGACTATGAGGCTGATATACATTGTTGGCATTGAGGATTTTTTCCCCCTTCAGGGAACTCACAACTAAGCCAATCACTACGTCTTTTACAGGGATATCACTTTTGAAGTGCACATCAAAAGCTAGCGAATCACCCATTTTCATCTCTGCCGAAAGCTGCTCATTGGCGAGTATACTGATCGACTCGGTCCAAAGACTAAATTTATCATTTTTGGGTATCTGAATCTGAGCACTTTCTGCATCCGGACTGTATTGGTCTAGATAGTCTTCAATTACCTGGTCAATCGGACCAATACTTTTGCACTCACCTTTTACCAATAGTACTCCTTTGGTACAAAGACGCTTGACGGCTTCCATATTGTGAGAGACAAAAAGGACAGTCCGTCCACTTTTGCTCACCTCATCCATCTTCCCGAGGCATTTTTTCTGAAACTCAGCGTCGCCTACTGCTAAAACTTCGTCGATTACCAAAATTTCTGGCTCTAGGTGAGCCGCTACTGCAAAGGCTAAGCGTAGCTGCATACCGCTGGAATAGCGTTTGAGAGGGGTTTCTAGAAACTTCTCTACCCCTGAGAAATCAACAATCTCATCAAACTTTTTGTCGATCTCTACTCGAGTAAGGCCGAGAATAGAACCATTGAGATATACATTTTCACGACCACTCAACTCTGGATGAAAACCGGTTCCTACTTCCAAAAGACTAGCTACGCGCCCGCGAGCGAGAATTTTGCCAGAGGTAGGAGGCGTAATACGAGAAAGAATTTTTAAGAGCGTTGACTTGCCGGCTCCATTTTTACCTACCACTCCCACTGTTTCTCCCGGCATGACGTCAAAAGAAACATCATTAAGGGCCATAAAGGATTCCTTCGGAGCCTTAAAGCCCTTTTTTATGTTTCCAACAATCTGTTCGACTTCTATTTTCACAGCCCCTTGGGCC
>JBCAWW010001194.1:0-1970 GCA_038534415.1 Bacteroidota bacterium
CCGCATCTCGCCATAACGCATGAAGAGTGGATCTACCAAAAATTGCATGATGGCATAAATGCTTGAAATAGCTGCGCCTATCACAAAAACTTGCCCTAGACCCTTAAAAAGGCCTTTATCCATGGTAGTTTTCAAGACCCAGTACATGGCGACATAATTGACAAATTGGATGCTCTTCAATACCCAATCTTTGAACCCAAGCAATGGAAAATGGTAGGTAAGCGCCGTAAGAATAAAAAGGATGTAGGCATAGATGGCATATTCATAAGAGGGAGCATACCATCTTTTGCGCAGTAAATCTCGATTGTGAGGATAGCGCATCAGCATGATCATATAGCCCACACTAAAGAAAAACACAAAGCGGTCAGGCTGAATCTCCATGAAACCAATGCCGGGGATTTTGAAGGTCGTAATATCCAAAATAGTCCCCCCCATCATAAATAATCCAAAGACAAAGAGGACTGCCTTATGCCTAGTATCACTTTTGTAAGTGATCCAGCCACAGATAGCCATCGATAATAAAATATGGATGGTATAATATATCTCGTTGCCTGGGATTTCGGGCATATCGTTTTATTCTCTCAGAGGTTGTTTGCGATGTGGATTACTCTTCTATTTGACCTCTGTAGTGATAGCTATCATAGCCATACTTGAAGCCTTTATGACTGACATCATTGAGAATCAGATATAAGTTTTCTAAATGGCCTTTGCTTACCATTTTATTGAGAGAATTGATATAGCCAATCCGAGAATAACCTTCTCGGACAACATAGAAGTTATAATTGATATACTTAGACAATAGCAGGAAGTCAGAGACCAATCCTACTGGTGGCATATCCAAAATGATATAGTCATATTCCTCCTTGATATTCAGGATCAAGTTGCGCATACGGGAGCTATTGATCCATTTTTGCGCCTCTCCTCCATTCATTGGGAAAGTAGGAATGAAGTGTAGATGGTCGTTTTCAAATGAATAGATAATCTCATTAAGGTAATCTACTTCCCCCCGCAGATAATGGCTCAAACCCTTTTTCATCTGAGGCTCAAAGTAACGCACCAGGCTAGGCTTTCTTAGATCGAGATCAATCAAAAGGATCTTGAGATCTGACTCCGCTAGACTCTTTGCGAGATTGGCAGCAGTAAAGGTCTTTCCTTCACCCGACACCGTAGAAGTAAAACCAACCACGGAGGTCTTATCAGGTGGGCAGAGAAACTGCAAATTTGCACTAAGGTCGCGCATTGATTCTGCAACCTGCCAAGTGGATTCACTCGGGATCAGTGCCTCATTATTATTTTCCTGATGGGCAATACTGACCATAACAGGCACTTTGGTCAATCGTTCTAGATGATCAAGGCTATCGATGAATTCTTTTTGGGGCTTTTGCAATAGTAACACTACCATTGGCACCAATAGCCCGCCTAATAAACCAAAGATCAACAGCATCTTTTTTTGAGGCGCAATAGGATCAGAACCCTTCATACGAGGATCATCGAGAATACGAGAATCAGCAATTTTCTCAGATTTAGCGATCCCCACCTCGGCGAGGCGCTGTTGAAGATAATTGTATAGATTTTCGTTGAGGGTATATTTTCTTTGAATCTCAACCAAGGCTTTTTCGTTGCCGGGAAGGCGGGCAAGGGTAGATTCTATTTTGCCGATACGATTGCGATTGTCATTGAGAGTACGTGTAGTAGTACGACTTAGGCTTTGGAGATTCTTTTGCAAAGAACGCCGCGTCGATTTGATTTGACTATTGAGAATCTGCATATCATAGCTACCATCACCCGCAGAGTAAGCCATTTTTAGCCTTTCGGAGTTCAAGCGTTTTAGCTCAATCACCAGGTCATTGACCACGGGATCTGAGACTCCCATACGACTAGGCGCCACGATATCTTCAATAGCGGTACTATCGTCTAAATTAGAGATAAGGTTTTGATAGTATTGCTCATTGAGTTGCAAAACGGCTTTT